>JADFKH010000033.1 GCA_022565025.1 Pseudomonadota bacterium | reverse complement strand
GAAGCGCTCTTCAAACACCACTGCTTCCTTTTCCGCTTTTGCCAATATCTGGCGTTTACGGAAAATGATCACCCACGAAGCAACGGAGGCAAGCAACAGGATCACCATCACCCCTTGCACCAGCCAACTGGCTTCCAGGACCAGTTTCCAGATTTGTAGTTCATTCTGCATATTCTAAAGAACCTCCATGCTCCAACTCCGCCTTGATCCTAGTACTCCTTCAATGTGATATTGCCGTGTTCAGCGAGTCGGGAAGTGGTTGGGCGCTAGGCACGTCTCGCCGGCAATGGCATGTCCTTGCCCAGAGGCGTAACACCGCGAACGAGCGCTTCCCGGCTCGCCCGAAGGGAGCATTGCTGATGACCCAATACGGCGTTACAGCCCTTAACAAGGGCATGCCATTGTCTGCGGTCTGTGTCTTGTCTTGGATCATCTGCTTAGCTCTGAACATGGCAATATCACATTGAAGGAGTACTAACCGGCATCCGCGCTGGTTTGAGACTGTCTGCATGCAGCATAGTTTCTATTTTTCCGGGTCGAACAGGTCACTGCGCGGGCCGGAGGGGTGCTCGAGACCGAAATGCTGGTAGGCTTTTGCCGTGGCCATGCGGCCTCTGGCTGTCCGGGCTATGTAGCCTTGCTGGATCAGGTAGGGTTCAAGCACCTCTTCGACAGTTCCACGCTCTTCGGACAGGGCAGCCGCGATGCTCTCTACGCCAACCGGCCCGCCATCGAAATAGTCAATAATGATTCTCAGCAAGCGCCGGTCCATGACATCGAAGCCCTGTTGATCAACCCGCAGTAATTTCATCGCTTCCACCGCGATTGGCTGGCTGATAAAACCATCGCTTTTCACTTCGGTATAGTCCCGCACCCGCCGCAGCAAGCGGTTGACGACCCTCGGTGTGCCGCGTGAGCGGCGCGCGATTTCCACCGCACCTTCATTATCGATACCAATCTGCATAATTCCTGCAGAACGTATGGCGATTTGGGACAATTCCTCCGGACTGTAAAACTCGAGACGCTCGACGATGCCGAAACGGTCGCGCAACGGCGAGGTCAGAAGCCCGGCCCGGGTGGTGGCGCCTACCAGGGTAAAATGCGGCAGATCCAGCTTGATGGAACGCGCAGCCGGACCTGCGCCGATCATGATATCAATCTGGAAATCTTCCAGCGCCGGGTACAGCACTTCCTCGACCACCGGTGAAAGCCGATGAATTTCGTCAATGAACAGCACATCACCGGGTTGCAGGTTGGTCAGCAGAGCGACCAGGTCTCCTGGACGTTCCAGCACGGGACCGGAGGTCTGGCGCAAGTTCACCCCCATCTCGTGGGCAATGACGTGGGCCAGGGTCGTTTTCCCCAGCCCGGGTGGACCGAAAATCAGGGTATGGTCCAGCGCTTCATTCCGGCGCTTGGCGGCTTCGAGGAAAATACCAAGCTTTTCCCGCATGACCGGCTGTCCGATGAATTCGTCCATCGTCCTGGGGCGAAGGCTGATATCCACCGCAAGGTCTTCGACTGTGTCGTCGGGGGATATGACCCGGGCTTCTTCGTTCATGACAATTTAACCCGTATTTTGCGCGCAGGTTCCGGGTCAACCATGGATTGCAGGGCCCGGCGGATGATTTCTTCAGCACTCATTTCCGGTTCCGCAGCCTGGCGTACCATGCGGGAAACTTCCTGTGGTTTGTAGCCCAGGGCACTGAGGGCATGGGCGGCGTCCTTGCTGGCATCCCTCGCAATCACGGCGCTATCGCCCGTGGCTGAACCTCCGGTGGCGGGTATTACATCCAGCTTGTCGCGCAATTCCATGATGATTCGTTCGGCCGTTTTTTTGCCGATACCCGGTAGCCGCGTGAGCGAAGCTGTGTCGTTATCGGCCACGTAGCGCGCCAGTTGATCACCGCTGACGCCTGAAAGGATGGTCAGGGCCAGCTTGGCGCCAATGCCACTGATTTTCAGCAGCTGCCGGAACAAAGTGCGCTGCTCTGCACTGGAAAAGCCATACAGGGTATGACAATCGTCCTTGATCGACAGGTGGGTGAGGATGACGACCGGCTGCCCGGTCTCGGGCAGGTCATCAAATACCGTGAGCGGCGCTTCCACTTCGTAACCGATACCGGCAATGTCAATCACCATCAAGGGTGCTTGCTTGTGAATCAGGGTTCCGGCGAGGCGTGCAATCATGTTCTTTGCATTCTTTGCATGCGGTTTAAGGTCTGCTGCGTGTGCTGGTGACATAATGCCACAGCCAGCGCGTCGGCGGCGTCCTCTTGCAGTTTTTCCTGCAACTGTAACAACACCATCACCATGTGCTGAACCTGCACCTTGTCGGCCCCGCCGCGGCCGACGATGGCCTGTTTGATCGAACGAGGTGAATATTCTGACACGGGCAAACCCACCGACACGGCTGCGCATATCGCTGCCCCAAGTGCCTGACCCAGCTTCAGAGCCGTGCCTGCGTTGCGGCTGACGAACACGGTTTCGATCGCCACTTCTTGGGGCTGATGTTCATCGATCAGGTCACGGATGCCGGCAAAAATAATACCCAGGCGCTGCGGGAATTTACCCGTGCCAGCCTTGATGACACCATGTTGGACGGCACTCGCCCGGTCACCGTTGACTTCGATGATGCCAAACCCGGTGAATCTCGAGCCGGGATCGATTCCTAGGATGCGCGTCAAAGTGTAGTGCCCTCAGGCATAGGCCTCTGCGGGTATGTCTGCGTTCGAATATACGGCCTGGGTATCGTCCAGGTCTTCCAGAATGTCCAGGAATCTCAGGACTTTCTGACCGGTCTCGACATCCAGTTCTACTTCGATGCTTGCCCGCATCGTGACTTCAGCGTTGGCGGGTGTTACCCCAGCCGTTTCCATAGCGGCTTTTATGCCGGAAAAGGTTTCCGGCGAAGTGAGTACCTCGATAGAACCGTCTTCTCCCATAACAATGTCATCGGCACCGGCTTCCAATGCTACTTCCATGACTTCGTCTTCCGATGTACCGGGGGCAAAATTGAGCACGCCAATCTTGCTGAACAGGTAGGACACCGAACCGTCAGTACCGAGATTTCCGCCGTGCTTGGAAAAAGCGTGGCGCACTTCGGATACCGTCCGGTTCCGGTTATCGCTCAGACATTCGATCATTACCGCGACGCCTCCCTGCGCATAACCTTCGTAACGGATTTCCTCGTAGTTCACGCCTTCGAGTTCACCGGCGGCTTTCTTGATGGTGCGCTCGATGGTGTCTTTCGGCATATTGGCAGCATTTGCCTTCTCAATGGCCAGGCGCAGGCGTGGGTTGGCATCCGGGTCACTCCCACCTGCCCTGGCCGCAACCGACAATTCACGATTGATTCGTGTGAATATTTTTCCACGCTTGGCGTCAACGGCCTTCTTGCGATGCTGGATATTGGCCCATTTACTGTGTCCGGCCATGCCTGAATTTCCTTTAATCGATCAGTTTAAACGGATAATTTTACCATGCCAGGCCGCCAAGGGGGTACCGTATCTCCCTTCAGGACACATCGTGAACCCACCCTGTGGGTTCAGATGAAACATCCGTGATATTTCCGCTAAGCACGCAAAGAACGCAAAAGAAGAGCCTCTTTACATTGCTATCGCTTACTCAGAAACTTGGTCAATAAATAAATTGCAAATTGACAATTCATCCAGGCAGACATGAAATTCGACTATTCAATTTTGCTCTTTTTAGCGCCTTTAGCGTGCTTAGCGGACAATCAGAAAAGCTTCAGAATCTACTGTACTGTAAGAACCTTGCCGTGCCAGCCGGGCCGTCAGATTAAGTGGGACAGCAGTGACCCCATTTAATGTTGGAAGCGGCCGGTTTCAAGGAAATTTGCCGCGTGGCGCGCCACTTTACCGGAATATAACAAGCAGGAGTGACTTACCGGCAGCACCATTCGGTCCTGCAGGCCGGGAATTGATGCTTCGCGCAAAGAAATTGTACCGTCACCGGGCCCATCTGTCCCACCCATGAAAAACCCCAGGCCAACCCCTATGGAACCAGCGATCAAGCCGGTCTCACGATCTTTAGGCAGCCGGGAATAACCGGCTTCAAGCGTTGTCCGGGCTGCACCCAGCAACTTCCCTGAACCCGGCAGATTCCTCATCCTGCGCGCAACAATGCTTCCCCTCAGTGGGCTGCCGAGCAGTACAATGCGTCCTGGGGGTAAATCCGGAGTCTCTGACATCATGCGCAGAATGACCAAGCCGCCCAGGCTGTGACCCAGAAAATGCAAATCATCCGTTTTCGCGGTGCTGGCGAATTCATACAGGCTGCCGGCATGAGCACCAAGGGAAGCCGAAGACGCGGGGTAAGCAAAACGACTAATTTTGAACCCATACCGACACAAACGACAGCTCAAAGCCCGCAGCGACCAGGCTCCATACCACAGGCCGTGAACGAGTATCAGGTTGGTCTCGCGGTCGCATTGCCGTGGCAAAACTTTCATGGGACAAGCAAACGCCTCGAACGCACTAAAGACTCGATGGAAACCATGAATAGCGCGAGCCAGATGCAACTGAACGCAACAGCATGGCCCCGGGTGAACGGTTCATGGTAAAAGAAAACCGCCAGGGCAAACGAAATCGAAGGAGTCAGGTACTGGAAAAAACCCAGATTGGTCAGAGACAGGTTCTGAACGGCCAAGTTGAACCAGATCAGCGGCAACACGGTCACCAGCCCAGCCATTAGCAGCAACAGGTCCAACTGAACACTGTGGTACATGAACTGCAACGATCCTGCAAACAGGGCCCAGGCAAAGTACACCAGCGCGGGCGTGATCAACAACAGGGTCTCCCACAGCAGGCCGATCATCGGTTCCACACCCAGCTTTTTCCTTACCAGTCCATACAATCCAAAAGTAACGGCCAGCGCCAGGGCGATCCACGGTGCACCACCCAGATACCAGGTCAGGTAAATGGTCCCAGCGGCAGCGATCGCCACAGCCAGGCTCTGGATGCGGGTCAGGCGTTCATGCAGGAACGCAAATCCCAGCACTACGTTCACCAGCGGGTTGATGAAATAACCCAAGCTGGTGGCGAGTACCCGGTCATGAGTGACCGCCCATACAAAGAGCAGCCAGTTGAACCCCACCAGTAATCCGGACAGCATCAGGGTCAGGATGGTCTTGCGTGGCAACACCATCCGTCGCCAGAAGTGGCGGCCATCCCGAATTAGCAGGAATACGATCAGAACCGGGACCGCCCATAAAATGCGATGAGCGATTAGTTCCAGCGCCGGGACTGTGCCGAGCCACTTGAAATAGATGGGTAAAAATCCCCAGAAAATGAAGGCTGCGGTGGCGGCCGCCATACCCAGGCGATGGTCGGAATTTGAGGAGTTCACTGCTGTCTCATATCGAGCCTATGTGCGATTTCGACCGGGTTTTAGAAAAATCGCGCGCAGGTGTACTCCTACACATTCCGTATATGAAGTTCCGCCACTTGCTCATCGGGAACAGCCGACGGGGCTGAGGTCAACAAGCATTGCGCCGTAGTTGTCTTGGGAAATGCGATGACGTCGCGTATTGAATCCTCACCGGTCATCAGGGCCGCAATGCGATCCAGTCCGAACGCGATTCCACCGTGTGGCGGGCAGCCGTACTTCAGGGCTTCGAGCAGGAAACCAAACTTCAGTTGTGCTTCTTTCTCGTCGATGCCGAGCAACTGGAATACCGCCTGCTGCATCTGCGGCTTGTGGATACGGATCGAACCACCGCCGATTTCCGCGCCGTTGAGCACCATGTCATAGCCCTTGGACAGGGCCTTGCCGGGATTGGCCAACAGCGCTTCATGGTCCGCTTCGACCGGCGCGGTAAAGGGATGATGTACTGCCTTGAACCGGCCGGTATCTTCATCCCATTCGAACATCGGGAATTCGTTTACCCACAATGGCATCCAGCCTTCGCGCACCAGCCCACGGTCCGATCCCACCTGCACCAGTAGCCGGCCCATGAAATTACTGACGCTAAACCAGTCGCCGGCGCCGAAAAACAGGATATCCCCGGTTTCGGCACCGCTTGCGGTGGAAATTCCCTGCCATGCTTTTTCATCCAGGAACTTGGCGATCGGTGATTGCAGTCCTTCCAGGCCCGCTTCACCGTCATTGATCTTGATCCATGCCAGGCCCCTGGCACCGTAGCGACCCACGTATTTTGTGTATTCATCGATTTGCTTGCGCGAGAGTTCTGCACCGCCCGGAACCCGCAGTACGGCTACCCTGGAGTCATCGTCATTGGCCGGACCGGAGAAAACCCGGAACTCGATGTGCGCAACGTGCTCATCCACCGAAACCAGTTCCATCGGGATGCGTAAATCCGGCTTGTCGGAGCCGTAGCGGTCCATGGCATCGTGCCAACTGAGCCTGGGGAAAGACTCCGGCAATTCGGCATCCAATGTTTCCCTGAACACCTCCCGGATCAGTGTTTCGGCACAGTCTTGGACGCCCTGCTCCCCGACAAAGGCCATCTCGATATCCAGTTGTGTGAACTCGGGCTGGCGGTCGGCGCGCAGATCTTCATCGCGGAAACAACGGGCGATCTGGTAATAACGGTCCATGCCGGCCATCATCAACAACTGTTTGAACAGTTGCGGCGACTGGGGCAAAGCGAAATAACGTCCGGCATGCACGCGGCTGGGAACCAGGTAATCCCGGGCGCCCTCGGGTGTTGCCTTGCTCAAGATAGGTGTTTCCAGTTCAACAAAACCCTTGTCATCCAGGCTGTTGCGGATCGCGCGGTACATGCGCGCCCTGGTGCGTAGATTGTTCTGCATACGCGGCCGGCGCAGGTCGAGATAACGGTACTTGAGACGGATTTCCTCGCCATCTTCGTCGGTCATCAACAGGGGCATGGGTGCGGAAGCGTTTAGCAGTTCGACCTTGTTGGCAACCACCTCTATCTTGCCGGTGGCCATGGATTCATTCCACTGGCTTGCGGGCCGCAAGCGGACTTGCCCGCTGATCCGTACGCAAAACTCGTTACGCAGGCTCTCAGCATCGTCGAAGGCCGGACTGTCGGGCTCAACCACGATCTGGACGATGCCGTCGTGGTCCCTCAGGCCAATAAAAATGAGGCCGCCAAGGTCCCGGCGGCGATCGACCCAACCGCACAGTACAACCGGCTGATCGACCAATTGTTCGGTTATTTCGCCACAGAGATGTGTGCGCATTGCTGGCTCCCGGATTTTCGTTTTGGCTTAGGCGGCGTCAGTCTTCTTACTTGCCGCTTGGCCCGATTCCTTGCTGGTGGATTTTGTGTCAGAAGATTTCTTGGTGGACTCGGAGGCGGTAGCATCTGACTTGGAAGACCTTTCCTTAGAGTCGCCGGAATCATGCAGGTTCTTCTTGCTGCCTTTCTTGAAATCGGTCTCATACCATCCCGATCCCTTCAGCCGGAATCCGGCGGCCGAAACCAAACGGGTCAGTTCAGATTGATTGCAAGCCGGGCAATCCGTCAGTGCCGGATCACTCATTCGCTGCAGCTTTTCCAAATCGTGCCCGCAGGACTTGCATCGATATTCATAAATCGGCATAACGCTCTTCCCATTAATAACCCAGAACGAGGATTTCATCAAAGCGGTGAATTATAGGCTAGTACTCCTTGAAGGAGTACTAGATGGGGGCTTTCAAAAGAGTTTTCTACACCCAAGGTCTGATAAAATATGGGGATTGGACTAAGCTTGTTTTAGCGGAGAAATTACATGAATCTTACACGCCTTACCCTCATTGCCACGCTCCTGGTTCTCACTGCCTGCCAGCAGGCTGAAAGTCCGGCTCCAGCAGTATTAGATGGCGCAACGGCAGAACCCGTTGAACAGCCTGGCAGTGACGCTACCCTGGAGCGGGCTTCGCGTTTCGATATCTATGCCACGGTCAGGCTGACAGCCGATCTCGGTCATTTGAGTGAACGGCAAAAGCAGATGATTCCGCTGCTGATCGACGCTTCGAAGATCATGGATGGCCTGTTCTGGCAGCAGTCTTGGGGCGACATGAAAGATTTCCTGGACGGGATTGAAGATCCTGCGACACGCCGCTTTGCAGAAATCAATTATGGCCCCTGGGACCGGCTGGCCGCCGACCAGCCATTCATCGAAAGCGCTGGTCACAAGCCGTTGGGAGCACAATTCTATCCCACGGACATGAGTAAGGAAGAATTCGAAGCCTGGGACCAGATAGGCAAAGACGGTTTGTACTCGCTGGTGCGCCGCGGGCAGGATGGCGGCCTGGAACTGGTACCCTACCACTTGGCTTATGCCGAAGAGCTGAAACACGCAGCAGCCCTACTCAGGGAGGCAGCGGGTCTGGCAGACGATGAGGAATTCGTCAACTACCTTCAAATGCGTGCCACCGCACTGGAGAGCGATGACTACCAGCCATCCGACATGGCCTGGATGGATATGAAGAATAACCCTGTCGAGTTGGTGATTGGTCCGATTGAAACTTATGAGGATCAGCTGTTCGGCTACCGCGCAGCCTTTGAGGCGTATGTCCTGATCAAGGACCTGGCCTGGAGTGAACGGCTGGCGCGATTTGCAACATTCCTGCCTGAACTGCAGCAGGACCTGCCGGTAGCGGATGAATACAAGCGCGAAGTGCCTGGTTCCGATGCAGATCTGAACGCATACGACGTGGTTTACTACGCCGGTCACTCCAATGCCGGCTCGAAAACCATTGCCATCAACCTCCCCAATGACGAGGAAGTCCAACTGGCCAAGGGTACTCGCCGCTTGCAGCTCAAGAACGCCATGCTGGCCAAGTACGAGCAGATTCTGGTGCCGATTTCCGAGTTGTTGATTGCACCAGACCAGCGTCAGCACATCACCTTCGACTCCTTCTTCGGCAATACGATGTTCCACGAAGTGGCGCATGGGTTGGGCATCAAGAACACGCTGAACGGTCAAGGGACTGTTCGCCGTGCGATGAAGGAACATGCCTCGGCGCTGGAGGAAGGCAAGGCCGATATCCTGGGCCTGTACATGGTGCAGAAACTGCGCGAGAAAGGTGAAATAACCGAGGGACAACTAAAAGACGATTACGTGACCTTCATGGCCGGAATTTTTCGTTCGATCCGATTCGGCGCGACCAGTGCCCATGGCAAGGCCAACATGATTCGCTTCAATTTCTTTGCGCAGGCGGGTGCTTTCAGCCGGGACGAAGCCAGCGGCACCTACCGGGTCAATATTCCGCAATTCGAACAAGCGGTGAAGGATCTGAGCAGCAAGCTGTTGACCCTGCAGGGTAATGGTGACTATGCAGCAGTAGATGCTTTTGTCGCGGAAATGGGGAACGTCGGCCCCGGCCTGCAGGCAGATCTCGATCGCCTGGCGGATGCCGGTATTCCGGTGGATATCGTTTTCGAACAGGGTACACAAGTGCTTGG
Source organism: Pseudomonadota bacterium (assembly GCA_022565025.1). Lineage (GTDB taxonomy): Bacteria > Pseudomonadota > Gammaproteobacteria > Xanthomonadales > SZUA-36 > JAJRRA01. The sequence continues at coordinate 8,975 of JADFKH010000033.1, read as the reverse complement.
TCTTTAGCGCTCCTCCAAGGTGATATTGCCATGGGCAAACGAATCGTCGTCAAGATAGGCAGCCAGGTATTGTGTGACCAGGGGGGGGCGCTGAACCGGGATGTGCTGTCCAAGCTGGTCAGGCAACTCGGTGCCCTGAGCACCGACGGCTGGCAAGTACTGCTGGTTACTTCCGGCGCAGTGGCGGCGGGCAGTAGCCTGGCTGGTGAACGAATTCAACGGATTTCCGACCCGGTTGCCCGCAAACAGGTGATGGCTGCCACCGGCCAAGTCTGGTTGATGGAAATCTACCGGGAACTTTTTCAGCGCCAAGGCCTGCCCATAGCACAGGTCCTGACCAGTAAAAGCGATTTCCAGACGCGCCGTCATTACCTGAACATGCGGGGCTGTATCGAGGCGCTGCTGAGCACCGGCATCGTGCCCATCGTGAACGAGAACGACGTGGTTGCCGTCACTGAATTGATGTTCACCGACAATGATGAACTGGCCGGCCTGCTGGCTGGAATGGTCAAGGCCGATCTTTTGTGCCTGCTGAGCACGGTTCCGGGCGTATACGACGGTGACCCGGATAATCCTGCCACGCAGTGCATTGAATCCTGGGATGACCAGCATCACCAGATTGACGACATCGTATCGCGCGGCTCCTCCTCCCTTGGGCGCGGCGGTATGCACAGCAAACTGACCATTGCACGCAAAGTAGCAAAACTCGGCACCGAGGTGGTCATTGCAGACGGTACCGACCCGGAAATTATCAGCAAGATCCTTGCTGACGGCGCCGGCACACGGTTCCCGGCCCAGGGCGATGCTTCACCAACAAAACGCTGGCTTGCCAGCACTAACGACCATACAACAGGCTCCGTCACCGTAAATGCAGGGGCCCAAAGCGCCCTGACCGACAACAGCCGCCTGGCCAGCCTGCTGCCGGTCGGAATCGAGGCTGTTGGTGGCCGGTTCAATCGCGGCGACGTCATCCAGATCCTCAATGCAAGCGGCAGGGTTCTGGGCTGCGGGCGGACCAGGTATGATCATCGCGAGGCCGAACGACTGATGGGTCAGCGCGGACAAAAACCCCTGATCCACTATGACTATCTTTACCTAGTGTAGTGTCCTGTATTATGTGGTGATTAAGAGGCCCACAAAAGATTCAAGTCAAGGCGCAGCCTGCAATTAATGGCCGCCCCCTTAATCAAGGCTGTAACACAGGATTGAGTCTTTTGTGGGTCTCCCTTCGGGCGAGGCGAGAAGGCATCATCTGCTGTGTTCCCTCTCTGGTGAAGGACGTGCCATTCCCTGCGAGACGCGCCTTGCAGCTAATACCTTCTCGTCTCGCTTAATCGTCACATAATACAGGACACTACACTTGTGGATTGAAAATATGGAAATGAGTAAGCCGCAGCAGTATCTGGAAAAGGGATTGATCAGCGCATGCGAAGCAGCGCGCGAACTGGCCCGCTGTGATGACTCGAAGATCCGCTCCGTGCTCGAGTCCCTGGCTGACCGCACGATTGCGGCAGAGAATGAGATTCTGCAGGCGAATCTCAGTGACCTCTCACGGATGCCTGAATCCGATCCTAAATACGACCGCTTGGCGCTCAATTCGGACCGTCTCACGGCCATCGCACACGACCTGCGTTGTGTTGCCGCCCTGCCGTCGCCCGTTGGCGAGGTGCTGGAACAGAGGCAACTGGAAAACGGTCTGGAGCTAAGCAAAGTCCGCGTGCCGATGGGTGTCATCGCGGTAATTTTCGAGTCCCGCCCGAATGTCACTTTCGATGTGTTTTCGCTGTGCCTCAAAACATTGAACGCCTGCGTGCTCAAGGGCAGCAGAGATGCGCACGACACCAACCGGGTGGTCGTGAAGCTGATGCACGAAGTGCTCGAAGAACACTCTCTGGACACAGCCATCGTGTTCCTGGCGCCGCCGGAGCGCCAGTGGCTGACGTTCATCCTGCAGGCCACGGATACGATAGACCTCGCCATCCCGCGTGGCTCTAAGGGGCTGATCGATTTCGTGCGCGACAACGCCAAGGTGCCGGTGATCGAGACCGGTGCGGGCATCGTCCACACCTACCTCGATGCCAGTGCTGACCTTGAGCAGGCAAAAGCCATCATCACCAACGCCAAGACACGGCGGGTCAGCGTGTGCAACGCGCTGGATACACTGGTATTGCACCGGGATCTGTTACCGGCATTGCCCGCATTGATGCAGTCAATGGGCGCAGACCACGGGGTTGAGGTATTTGCAGATGAGGAGGCCTACCGGGCACTGGAAGGGCACTACGCGGCGCAGTTGCAGCATGCTTCCGATGAACATTTTGGAACGGAATTCCTGTCGCTCAGAATGTCGGTCAAGACCGTTTCCGGCCTCGATCAAGCCCTGGACCACATCCGCCGCTACAGTTCAAAACACTCCGAGGCCATCGTCGCCGAAAACCCTGAAGTGATCGAGCAGTTCCTGGACCGTGTAGACGCAGCGGCGGTCTATGCCAATGCCTCGACCGCGTTCACGGACGGCGGGCAATTCGGCATGGGCGCTGAAATCGGCATCAGCACGCAGAAGCTTCATGCCCGCGGGCCGATGGCCCTGCCAGAACTGACCAGCTACAAATGGGTCGTGCGTGGATCGGGGCAGATTCGCGCTGCGGGCTAGTACTCCTTCAAGGTGATATTGCCATGAAGGAGTACTAAGCTGTCCATGGCCAAGGTCCTGGTTTTCCAGCACGTCGCCGCTGAACCGCTCGGTACCCTGGACCCGTTGTTGCGCAATCGGGGACACCGGATCCGCTATGTGAATTTCCACCGCAACCCGGATGCGAAACCGGATATCGGCCGCTACAGCGCACTGATCGTGCTGGGCGGACCGCAAATGCCGGACCAGGGCAAGCGGTATCCATACCTGTTGGAGGAAATGCGCTGCATCGAAGCTGCCTTGAAACGGGACATTCCGGTGTTGGGAATCTGCCTGGGAGCGCAATTGCTCGCCTACACGCTGGGCGGCGGTGTCAGGCCCATGGATGAATGGGAAATCGGCTGGTATGACCTAAGACCCACACCACAAGCCGCAGCCGATCCTCTGTTCTGCGCCTTGGCCCGGCCGCACCCGGTATTCCAGTGGCACGGGTATACCTTTGATCTTCCCGCAGGCGCGGTCCACCTGGCCCGCTCAGACAGCTGTGAAAACCAGGCCTTCCGTTATGGCTCCCATGCCTACGCTCTGCAGTGCCACCTGGAGCTGGATGAAAGGCTGATCAACCGCTGGTTGAACCTGCCCGAATACCTGGAAGATCTCACTGCCAACTGCCGCCGCGCAGATGCCGACACCATCCGTCGGCAAACCCACGAACTGATCGGCCAATCGGCCGCTCTCAGCTTCGAGATCTTTGGGCAGTTCCTGCACCCGCTGGGCGAGCGGCGTAGCCGTCTTGTGCTGCCGTCCAGATAGAGAATTGTTGGTCATGCCGCAGTGCGCGCCTACAAGAATATGAATCTTCCGTTTTTCACTTCAACCCTGATGGTTTTTCCGGGCGTTAATTCACCGGACAGGATTTTCTGTGCCAGCGGGTTCGCGATCTCATTCTGGATGGCCCGTTTCAGGGGACGAGCGCCATACACCGGATCGAATCCGCTTTTTGCAAGTAGTGCGAGGGCATCCTCTGAAACCTCTATGCCAAAATCGTTGGCTTCCAGGCGTTTACGCAGGTGGTCCAACTGGATACTGGCGATGAGCTTGATCTGCTCCCGGTCCAGCGGGTGGAAGACCACCATTTCGTCCACCCGGTTGATGAACTCGGGCCGGAAATGCTGGCCGACGACATCCATCACGGCAGCCTTCATGGCCTCAAAGCCCTCGGTGGCCAGTTCCTGTATCCGGTTGGAGCCAAGGTTCGACGTCATCACCACCACGGTATTTCGGAAGTCCACGGTACGCCCGTGGCCGTCCGTGAGGCGGCCATCGTCCAGTACCTGCAACAGGATGTTGAACACATCGTGATGTGCTTTTTCGATTTCATCCAGCAGGATCACAGCATACGGCCGGCGGCGAACCGCCTCGGTGAGATAACCGCCTTCCTCGTATCCCACGTAGCCTGGAGGTGCGCCAATCAACCGGGCCACGGAATGTTTTTCCATGAATTCGGACATATCGATACGCACCATTGCCTCCTCGGTATCGAACATGAACTCGGCCAGCGCCTTGCACAACTCCGTTTTGCCCACGCCGGTCGGCCCCATAAACAGGAAAGAACCGATCGGGCGGTTCGGATCGGATAGGCCCGCCCGTGAACGCCGGATCGCATCGGAGACCGCTACCACAGCTTCATCCTGCCCGATGACGCGTTGGTGCAGGGCATCCTCCATCCTCAGCAGTTTCTCGCGTTCACCCTCCAGCATCCGCGACACCGGGATGCCCGTCCATTGGGAAACCACTTCGGCAATTTCATCCTCGGTCACCCGGTTTCGCAGCAACTGGAATTCGCCCTGTTCAACTTTTTTAGCGTCTTTAAGCTGCTTTTCCAATTCAGGAATCTGGCCGTATTGCAATTCGGACATGCGCGCCAGATCCTGCGCACGCATTGCGGTTTCCAGTTCAGCGCGGGCGCGTTCGAGTTCTTCCTTGATGTGCGTGGTGCCCTGTACCGCTGCTTTTTCCGACTTCCAGATTTCATCAAGATCGGAAAACTCGCGCTCCATCACGGTGATTTTCTCCTCCAGTTCCTCCCGCCGCTTGATCGAAGCATCGTCAGTCTCTTTCTTCAGATGCTCGTGCTGAATTTTCTGCTGGATCAACCGCCGCTCCAGGCGGTCCAGGGCTTCGGGTTTGGAGTCGATTTCCATGCGGATGCGCGACGCCGCCTCGTCCATCAGGTCGATGGCCTTGTCGGGCAACTGGCGATCCGAAATATACCGGTGTGACAAGGTGGCGGCCGCGACCAGCGCCGGGTCGGTAATATCGACGCCGTGATGTACTTCATAACGTTCCTGCAGGCCGCGCAGGATGGCGATGGTGTCCTCCACCGACGGTTCACCGACGTAGACTTTCTGGAAACGCCGTTCCAGCGCTTTATCCTTCTCTACGTACTGTCGATATTCATCCAGGGTAGTCGCACCTATGGCATGCAGTTCGCCGCGGGCCAGCGCAGGTTTGAGCATATTGCCGGCATCCATGGCACCTTCGGCCTTGCCGGCGCCGACAATGGTGTGCATTTCATCGATGAACAGGATGACATTCCCTTCCTGCTTGGCCAGATCGTTGAGCAAGGCTTTCAGACGCTCCTCGAACTCACCACGGAACTTAGCGCCGGCCACCAGGGAACCCATGTCCAGCGACAATACGCGCTTGCCGCGCATGCCTTCGGGCACCTCGTTGTTCACGATACGCTGTGCCAGGCCCTCCACGATCGCGGTCTTACCCACGCCGGGTTCACCGATCAGCACCGGGTTGTTCTTGGTGCGCCGCTGAAGCACCTGGATACAACGGCGAATTTCCTCATCACGACCAATCACCGGGTCCAGTTTGCTCTGCTCGGCACGCTCGGTCAGATCGATGGTGTATTTGTCCAGCGCCTGCCTGTTTTCTTCGGCATTGGGGTCAAGCACCTGTTCGCCACCACGCATGTCATCGATGGCTTTTTCCAATGCCTCGCGGTTCGCGCCAGCTTGTTTGAGAATATCGGCCAATGCACCTTTGAGGTCGAGTGCCGCCAGCACGAAAATTTCGCTGGCGATGTACTGATCTCCCCGCTTTTGCGCCAACTTGTCGCTCAGGTTCAGAACTTTGATCAGTTCATTGGAAAGGCTGATCTCACCCTCCGCGCCGCTGACGCGGGGCAGGCTGTCCAATCGTTCACCGAGCTGTGACCGCAACGGATTCACACGCACGCCGGCCTTGGTCAACAGGTGGCGGGCAGCACCGCCCTGCTGGTCGAGCAAGGCCACCATCATGTGAACCGGTTCGATCAGCTGGTGGTCAAGGCCCGTCGCCAGGCTTTGAGCATCCGCCAGTGCCAGCTGGAACTTGCTGGTCAATTTGTCCATTCGCATAAAAATTCCCCAAATTTTGATTGGGTCGCTCATCAGCGACCGAGATACCTAGAATTTGAGGGCAGTATCCCGAATTTACCAGAGCCGGGGTCACGGCCAGTAATGTCCCACTTAATCTAGGGGGTTCTAGCGGGGGTGCTGAACCGGGTACTCACTCCCGGGACACGCCGTAAACCCATCCCTGGGGGCTCGGATGTTTCGTCCCTGAAACATACGGTCCCGCAAGTAAGTACCCGGCCCAGCTTCAGCCGTCCAGTCTTCTTCATGCGCCAACTCGTGTTCCTGGATGATATGTTTTTGCAAAAGTGGGACGCCCCTGGACTCGCTCATACCAGGCCGCCACAGCCGGTAAATCGTCCCACATGGACGCCATGCCAAGGTCTTCCAAGCGGACCACCGTTGGCATCAGGGTGACATCGGCTAAGGTAAACAATTCGCCGCAAATCCAGTTCGAGTCCTTCACCGCATCGTTGACATGCTCGAGCGTGCTGCGCAATCGCTGCCGTGCATCTTCGCTATCCCTTTCGCTGAACCCGCCCTGGTCGAGTTTCATGCGCCGGTAGAACTGTTTACGAACCGGCATGGCATCGGTTATCGCTGCAAATTTTTCATCGCCCATCTCTTTGAGGCGTGCGACCAACAGGGCATTGAACGTCGGCACACGAATGGCCTGGGTTGGGACTTCCTCGAAGTAACGCATCCAGGAACGCATGTGCGCCCGCATCTTGTTGACCCCGGACGTCAAGACGACATCTTTGCCCTCGGCTTGTAGCCGGCGAAACGTCAAATTGTTGTCAATTCCCTGAAACTCCATATCCTCCGCGACGATCCGCACCACGCCCGGCACGGGACCGTCGTAACGGAGGCATTCCTCCACCGCCTGTTTGATAAGGCCGGGGCGATCCCGCAATTTGCGGTATTGATCTGGGTGCCGCAACAGGTGGTAGAGGCCATTCCCGAGCAGATTGGTGGTCGTCTCGTGGCCCGCGAAAATGAGAAGGATGCACATCGAGTAAAGCTCTTCCTCGCTGAACGTGTCCCCATGCTCCTCGACGGCCACAAGCGCGCTCAAGAGGTTTTCTTTAGGCTCGACCCGAAGCTGCGCGATAACATCTTTGAGGTATTCAGATAGCTCCAGAGAACTCTTTTGCGCAGACCCGACGGTTTCGGCGACTACGCGAACATTCCCAAGGAACGACGTGATGTCCGCCGACCACTTCTTGAACTGCTCCCTATCCTCTGGCCTGATACCAAGCATCTCCGCTATCACAGTAGAAGGCAGCGGAAAGGCGATATCGCGGATTACGTCCATCTCCCCTTTTTGTTCAACCTCGTCGAGCAGGCTGTCAACAACGGTCTGAATATCCTCACGCATTCGCTCGACTACGCGCGGTGTGAACGCCTTGTTAGACAGGGCGCGGAGCCGAGTATGGTCAGGAGGGTCCGACATGAGCATCATGCCTGAAAAGATGCGGAATAGCGGGCGCACCTTCTCTTGCGCTGCCTCTGGAAGCTGACCCATGAGCGCGCCCATTCGGTCAGCCGAGAGGCTAGGGTCGCGCAGAGCGGAAGCAACATCGGCATATCTCGTAAGGAGCCAGGCCCGCAGCCCTTCGTTCCAGTGAACGGGGTCTGTAGCTCTCAGGTAGTCATACCTGGGGTACGGGTCGATAATCGTGCCTCTGTCGAGTCCTACGGCTTGGCTTGATGTATCTCTAGTCTCCTGCGACATTATGCCTCCTCCTAGGTAAAACGCTCGACCCTACTTAGAGGGTAGTTTGTCGTATTCGATTCGATGGTCTAACATCCTGAATCAATAATTTAGCATTATATCTGACACCTGCGATGCCCGTTTCGCGCATAGCATAGGTTACTTCAGAAGACGCTATCCCGACAAGACGGCCTGAAACACTAGATTGGCAGCACGTAATCGGCGACGACGAAGTAAAAGATAACGCTGGCAAGGGCTACCATCGAGTGGAAAATCTCGTGAAACCCAAAGACGCGAGGGAACGGGTCGGGCCAGCGCATCATGTAAAAAACGCCTCCTACGGAGTATAACAAACCTCCTGCAATCATCAGCATGAGCGCCTCGAGGGGCAGAGAGGCGGCAATCTGGGTTGCGGGCACAAGGCCGACCCAGCCGAGCGCGATATAAAGGCTCACTCCCAACCATCGAGGGACGTTTGGGGCGATGAGCTTCAACGCTATGCCAACGCTGGCTAGTCCCCATACCACTGACAGGATGGATATGCCCCATGCGTTGCCGAGCAGTTTCAGCGTGAAGGGCGTGTACGTGCCTGCGATGAATAGAAAAATCATCGAGTGGTCTAGCCTTCTCATGATGGCACGATAGCGGGCGTTCCAGGGCAACACGTGATAGGCCCCGCTCGTCGTGTACACCAGAATCAGGCTGCTCCCAAATATGGCTGCCCCTGCGTAGTCGCGCGGAGAGTCAGCGATGAGCAACAGCCCCACCAGCGCAAACGGAGTGACAGCGGCGACCACAAGGTGAATGTAACCCCGCAACAAAGGAGGCTTTGCCAGGGCTATGCGACTATTCATGTACGCAGTATATCAATTTGCCTATCAATGGCGATTCCCATGAATGCACTCCGCCAGACCGTTTGTTGAACGGTCTGACTGGATGGATGGGCGAAGTGGGAGTATGCTATACCAGTATTGCCGTCGCGCGATTGTTTGCGCGCGCTGGATATTTCCCTGGAGACCGTTAGATGAGTTCGACTGAAAACCGTCAAAAGGTATCGCTGCCCTCGCTGCTATTATCCGTGCCGGAGGGCGTCATCGACCTGGGCTGGGGCCATCCTTCGGAGCGGCTGCACCCGCTGGAGGACATGCGGCAGGCCGTGAGCCACGTGCTGTCCAATGGCGAAGTAACGTCCTTGCAATATGGCGCGATACAGGGCTTCGGGCCA
>JADFKH010000211.1 GCA_022565025.1 Pseudomonadota bacterium | reverse complement strand
AGTCAATGTTTGGTCGATTCGGGCAAATTCGGTTTTCATGACGCGTACATGCAGGTCACGGAGCATCAGCGCGTAGGACAGGTTATTGATGTCTTCCGAAGTGCAGGCAAAATGCAGGAACTCGGCTTTAGCTGCCAGTTGCGGCAATCCCGAAAACTTCTCCTTGAGGTAATACTCAACAGACTTCACATCGTGATTGGTGACCGCTTCGATCTCCTTGACCCGTGCTGCCTCGTGCTCGTCAAAATCGGCGATCAACCTTTCGAGAAATGATTTTTCTTCTTCTCCCAGAGCAGGGAGTTCCTTTATGTCCGGGTGTGCCGCCAAGGCTTCGAACCAACGGATTTCAACGATCACGCGGCGGTGGATCAGGCCGAATTCACTGCAATAAGCGCGCAGGGTGCGGGTGCGTCCGGCGTAACGTCCGTCAACGCTTGATAAGGCTGTCAGGCTGGTCAGTTCCATGGTTTGAATGGCTCTTCCGGGGCTTGGCTGGGGTCTGGGACCATTTTCCCACTCTTTTTCGCGTACTCCAATACATCAGTGAAAAAAAATGGTTCTCTGACCCCGTTCAGGGGCATAATCTCAGGGAGATTTGAATGGTGAAACTTGCGGAGTATTTAGCGATGACCGAATACAGAACAGAACACGACAGCATGGGTGAACTGCAAGTTCCCGCAGACGCGCTTTGGGGCGCCCAGACCCAGCGTGCCGTTCGGAATTTTCCCATCAGCGGCATGCCGATGCCGCGAGAATTCATCCGTGCCCTGGGCCTGATCAAGGCGGCAGCAGCACAGGTAAACCAGGACATGGGTTTCCTCGATGAGGAAAAAGCGGCAGCCATCAAGGCCGCTGCAGGCAAAGTTGAAGCAGGGAAAGTTGATGAGCATTTCCCCATCGACGTCTTTCAGACCGGTTCGGGCACTTCATCCAATATGAACGCCAACGAGGTCATTGCACGCCTGGCCAACCAGGGTAGTGACTTGGACGTCCATCCCAACGATCACGTCAACCTGGGCCAAAGCTCGAATGATGTCATTCCCACTGCGATCCAGGTCAGCGCTGTGCTGGTAGCTTCCAGGCAGTTAATACCTTCGTTGTTGCACTTGGCGGAAACGCTGGATATCAAGGCCGAAGAACTTGACGATGTTGCGAAGACAGGCCGCACGCACCTGATGGACGCAATGCCGGTCACTTTTGGCCAGGAATTGGGATGCTGGTCACAGCAAATTCGTACCAATATCAAGCGCATCAAGAGCGCGCTGAAACGCATGCGCCGCCTGCCACAGGGTGGCACAGCGGTAGGCACCGGTATTAATGCCCATCCTGAATTTGGCCCCCGTATGGCTGCGGCCCTGCAGCACGCAACCGGTATCAAATTCAAAGCTTCCAATAATTATTTTGAAGGCATCAGTTCACAGGATGCTGCGGTCGAGCTATCGGGTCAGCTCAAGACCTTGGCCTGCAGCCTGATGAAGATCGCCAATGACCTGAGGCTGATGAACTCCGGGCCGCTGGCCGGCATCGGTGAAATCGCATTGCCGGCCCTCCAGCCTGGATCTTCCATCATGCCCGGCAAGGTCAACCCGGTGATCCCCGAAGCAGTATGCATGGTCTGCGCCCAGGTGATCGGCAACGACACGACGATCACAGTGGCCGGCCAGTCCGGCCTGTTCCAGCTCAACGTGATGCTGCCGGTGGTCGCCCTGAACCTGCTGCAGAGCCTGGAGGTTCTGTCTACCGTATGCACCTTGTTGGCAGACACTGCCATCAGTGGATTCATCGTCCGTGAAGACAACATCCACAAGGCGCTGGAACGGAACCCGATTCTGGTGACGGCGCTTAATCCCGTCATCGGTTACGAACGGGGTGCGGCAATCGCCAAGCAGGCTTATAAAGAGGGCAGGCCGATCAAGGATGTGGCGCTGGAGATGACCGAGCTGTCGGCAGAGGAACTGGATCGCCTGCTGGATCCTCTGCAGCTGACCAAAGGCGGTATTAAAGGCTGAAATTCCCGTTAATTCACCGGGACTTCAGCAGGCAGCTCGACCGTGAACACGGAGCCCTGGCCCGGATTGCTCTCCACGCTGATATTTCCGCCCAGCATCTCACAAAATTCCCTGCTGATGGTCAGGCCCAGGCCGGTGCCGCCGTATTTGCGCGAGGTGGAACCATCGGCCTGGGCGAAGGCATCAAATATCCGCTCAGCCTGTTCCGGGTCTATACCGATACCGGTATCAGAGACTTTAAAGCTAAGCCAATCTGAACCGTTAACCGTCTTGCGCTCTGCGTCGAGCGTAATCGAGCCTTCCTGGGTAAACTTGCTCGCATTGCTCAGCAGGTTCAGTAGGATCTGCCGAACCTTGGTCAGATCGGAATTCATTACTCCAAGGTGGTCGAATTTCGATTCTTCGAAGTGGTTGGAATTCTTTTTCACCAGTGGTTGGAACGTCATCACGACTTCGTTCAGAAGATCCCCGACATCAAATCGTGACAATGAAACTTCCAGTTTGCCGGCCTCGATCTTGGTCAGGTCGAGTACGCCGTTGATCATTTCAAGCAGGTAGATTCCTGATTTTGTTATCCTTTCCAGATCCTCAATGTATTCGTGCTTATCGTCATCTTCTGCCTGCTCACTGAGCATTTCACTGTAGCCTATGATCGCGTTCAAGGGGGTGCGCAGTTCGTGGCTCATATTGGCCAGGAACTGGCTCTTGGCCTGGTTGCTTTCAATCGCCTCGGTCCTGGCCGCGCGGGTTTCGTCGAACAGACGTGCGTTGCGGATGACCGTTGCCAACGGTGTTACGTAGCGCTGGATTCGGTCGATCTCATCGGTACCCAGTTGCATGGATTCCTGCACCCGGGCAAAGGTGACCACGCCAATGACCTTGTCTTCGATTTCCAGCGGGCAGATGAGCACGGATCTTATGGGATTGATGCCATAAGACCAGCGGTCAGAAGGCGACATGAGCGGTATTTGCTCTTCGACGATTTCCGGTATCAGCAGCGACTTGTTTCTTTGCAGGACCTTGACCACGATACTGTCCTCTTCGGACAAGGGAATCCCTTCCTGCAGGACGCCACCCCGGTCCTGTGATTGCAGTTCAATGCCGGCCACGAGGCCAACCATCAGGCACTGGCGTTCTTCATCCAGCAAAAAGACGCTGATGTTGTCGAATTTGAATAGGCGTTGCAGTGCACTGCGCATGGCTTCGATAACATCGTCCAGGTCCAGGGTGACATTGACCGTACGCGCGATGTCCTCGATATCAGAGATTTCCGCCAGTGCGTGCTCCAGTTCCGAGGTTCGCGCACTGACTTTTTGTTCCAGCGAGCGCTCGGATTCCGCCAGGGCCCTGTTCATGACCTCGGTCTCGGCCAGCACCCGGCGCATGCGTGAACCCACGTGCCACAGCCCAAAAGTAGCCAGCCCGGTAACAACGACGATGTTGGGCAGCATGATCAATGCCAGTGTTGTTTCCTCCAGGCTGGAGGGCAGGAAGGAACCATGCAAGGTCATTGCTACAGCCACAGCACAAACCACCAGGGCACCGATTGCGATCTTCAGCAGTTCAACGGATGAGGCGTAGGGAAGTGCGATGATCATCGGTATCAACAGCATGGGCAGCGCTGCCGGAAGCGTCGTTGCGCCACGGCTTGAGATCGCCAGCGCCAGGCTCCAGCTAACGATAATGATGGTGTAAATCGCAGGTTTGGCACGCCCTTGCCGGGCGGTTTTCAAACCGTACAAAGACGCCGGATAGCAGATCAGTGTCATGATGATGGCGAAGATCAGTGACGCCGGGCTTTGGCGTATTGCGAACACTGCAAAGAAGAAGACACCAACAATGAGCATGGTCATTGAGAACCAGCGCATCCACTTGATCAGCAAGGAAAGCTTCGCATCAGTTTCTGCAATGCTTGGTGGAGATGTCGCTATTTCTTTCATGGTATTTCTCGCTGTGGTCAAAGCCTCTCGCTAATAAAGTTTATTGCCTGGAATTCACTGCCAGTTCTCCAGCAGTTCACAGGCACGTTGATAACCCGCCTGGACGATCTGGTCAAATGACTTAACATCCATCATGCCGAATTGCCGGACATGTGGATCGATCAGCAGGTCTGCCATCGCGCCCAGTCGGCGAACTTCTTCCAGTGTTCCGGCTTCGGTTGATTTCAACATGATCGTAGTCAGCCCCGGTACCCGGTACCGGCGTGAAAAAGGCAGCCAGCGTCCGAGCAGCACGGCCCAGGGTGAAGGTGTTTCCACATAGTCCACCTTGGCCGGAACGGGTGATGTAAAATCGACCGCGATAATCCTGCCCACCGGTTTTTGCTGCATGATATCCACCGGGAGGTTGTCCAGGACGGAACCATCGACGGCCAGTTCCTGGTCAATGACCACGGGTGGGAAAACCCCCGGCATCGCTCCGCTGGCCCGGATGGCATGCACTAATGAACCGGACTCGTGGATGTTCCTGGTGCCTCTTCCCAGGTTGGTGGAAACACAATAGTACGGCAGGGGCAAATCCTCGATCAGGTGGTCCAGGTGCATTTTGAGCAAGCGTCTCATGCGCTTGCCCCCAAGCAATGACAGAACCGGGATGGTGAAATCGCTGAACGGCTTTCCTACCTTGAACGCCTGGCGGGCATTCCTGATGGCCATATCAGGCGACCAGCCCATGGCGACTGCAGCGGCCATGCTCGAGCCCATGCTGGTGCCTCCCACCCAGTCGACTTC
>JADFKH010000210.1 GCA_022565025.1 Pseudomonadota bacterium | reverse complement strand
TTGTGGATTACCGGAATGTTGTATTCAAGTGGAAGGGTCAGAAGTGATTGGCGTCCGTCTGACAGGGTCAAGGACTGTCCTGGACCGGGCCATTTGACCTGCCAGCCGTCTTCGGCGATCTCGACAGCTGTTATTGATGACCAGTGGATGTCATCGTTGGTGGGCTCGACGGTTAAATGTACCATGCTGCCGGCAGCCGGAGCTTCATTGCCAAAGGCCCCGGCAACCCAAACGATCAGGAACAAAACCGGCACGGTGGACAGCAGTGCGGGGCCCAGTGCATGGCCGAGCTGCCTGAAGCCGAGCGCCAGTGTATGGCGGATCAGTGGCATCAGTTGCTCAAACTCACCGTCGAATTCAGCGATTTTCTTTTGCTGGACTTTCTGTTGCACCTTGAGTTCGCCGATCTTTTCCTGGTTGGAAAAACGACGGTAGACCACCATGGTCAACCAGCCGGCCAGGATTCCCCAAAACACCAGGCGCAGCAGCGGGGGCAGTGCCATGCCAAGGACACCGTCAATGGCAGAGAAAAGGGGGGCTGGAAGATCAAATAGGCCCATGGTCGGAGGTGTCAGTGTCCCCGGAGACCACGGTTTCCTTCTTCGCCTTCCTACGCTTCATCAGTTTTTTTATCGGCCAGAAAAGGATGGCGCCGATGGCCACGAAGATCGTGGCAAGGATGCCCAGGAGTGATCCCAGTACGCTGATACCGGCACCCGGGCCAATGTAGGCGGCAACGGGACTGGCGCCAAGCGCCAGCAGTAATAGACCTATGATTCTTGACATATACAAATGGCTTTGAGTGGTTTATCTGGCGCAGAATTATAGCCGCTAACGAACGGGGTTCATACCGGAATATGGCAGAACCTTGCCAGTGATTCGTTGACCGGATCGCAGTGCAGGCCGATTTGCTGCAGTTCATCCGGGTTGAAGTCAGCTTGGTAGTAATCCGGTAGCGTGAGCCGTTCGATGTATTCTGATCGAATGGACATGAATCCTTCACGCGGCAACTCGCAGTGGTCAAGAATGGCGTCAATGACAGTAGCTGAATGAGCGCAAAAATCCTCGTACCGAAACAACAGGCAGGCATCGCGCACTTGGGGGCATTCCTGCAGCTGGTCGAGGATATACCGGTAGGTCACCGCCCAATAACGCGCCCAGCCTTCTACCTCGCGCCCTCGCTCCCAGGCATCGCTGATGGCCTGGCTGGCCGGTTCGTCGCCAAAGTTGACCTGGGTCCGCTCGGGGCCGAATTCGAAGTGGCCGGACCAGGCCAGTTGCAGCGGCACTCTCGTGTCCTGGGCACTGGCCAGGGTAAACAGGGCGTGCTGTTTGGCCAGTGAGGCCACGTGGTGAACCGGGTCACGGACTGGGATAAGAAATTTTGCGTCTGGGAACAGGGAAAGAATGTAGCGGATGCGGGAAACATTATAGTTGCCTTTGGTCAGGTACCGTTTTGCCTGTCGGATGGCCAGCAGCTTGAGGATATGCTCGCGGTAAAACACTTTAAATTCGCTGTTGCGTGTTTTTCCATCCAGCACGTTGTTCGACTGGACGTCATGCGTAGACGGGAAGAAAGACATCCACAGCACTTCTTCCACGGCCTCCGGGCTGTCGTTGCTGATCTGGATGCGGTCCTGGTGGGCCCTCTCTTCAAATTTCGGTGCTTGCCTTCGGGTTTTCTGCAACAAGTAGTTTCGCCAGTAGGGTGTCCACACGTTGGGAAAGTCACTGTAGTGGTGGCAGGTTAGGTCCGGATGCTGTTCCAGCATCTCGGTCAGGATGGTGGTTCCGGAACGGGGCAGGCTGGTTACGTAAACCGGCCGGTCTATGTCGAGTGAATCAATTTCTTCGCGAAGCACGGTGGTTTCCAGGCTGGCCATCCGTCGCCAGAGCCCCTGGGTGGCGGCGAAGAACCGTGACTGCAAATGCAGCCCGGGGGGAACACGGATACCGCTTCCCCGAATTTTTACCTGTTTTGGGGATCTAGCTGCCGATTTTTCTTTCATGGTGAGGCTTGCCAGTGCTCCCTGGCGTAGCGTGCAATTCCCTGCAGTGAATCCAGCGGAGTTTCCGGTTTGAAAGAGGTGAATAACACACCGGGAACGGCTGCGGGCGTGATGCAGTGATCGCCACTCCACTTCTTATTATTGTCATCGATCAGTGAGATCGGCACGCCGCCCAGCGTGGTTTGCCAGGAAGCCCTGAAACCCGGTTCGTATCCAATCACCAGGTCCGGTGCATCCTGGTTGGCGTTGCCCGGGTAAATGACAGCGCCGTCGAATACTTCCCTGACCACCTGCAAACCGGTCTTTGGGTCCAGCAGGCCTGGAAGGCTGGTAATAATCTGCTGCTTGATTCGCCCGGCTTCATCTTCAGCAACGATCCCGTGGGCCTCGCGGCCGGTCCTGTTGATGAAAACACTGTTCAGCCCAAGCGCGTAAGCCCGGGTCTGGCTCCAGTCCACCGCCGTGAAGCCGATTGGTGACTCCTGCTGCTTGTCTTTAAGCACCAGCAGTCCCTCCTCAGCCAGCCAGCGATTGAGGTTGACCGCTCGCCTGAAGGGCGCGAAACCGTGGTCGCTGAGCACGATCAGGCGGTCACCGGCGCCCATGCGTTGCATGGTTTCACCCAGCACCCGATCTGCTTCGGTGTAAATCCAATGAATAGCCTCGCGAGCTTCGCCATCGGTTTCTTCATACAAAGGATGTTCCGGATCGATGCCGCGGTAAAACATGTGGGAGATCCGGTCGGTCTGCACAAATACGCTGACCACGACGTTGCTGTCGTGGCGGTCGAGCGCATCGTAGAACATATTTTCGCGTTCTTGCAGGATGGTACGCTCCATTTCCAGGAAGGCGTGATCGGTCAGATGGCCTTCGTTGAGCGACCAGGTTTCCTCCGGCATGCCGATGGTGTGATACAGGCCGAAGCGTTGTTCCACTTTTGCAGCGTAATCTGGCGGTGAAGACAGTGGAACCACCGGGTTGCGGGGATCGATGTGGATGGGTGAAACATAGAGCTGAATGCGCGGATAAGTACTGAGCAGATAGAGCCGGACGATGCCTTTTACGGATGCTGGGCCGAAATAGCTGAAACTTACTGTAATCCAGTCGGACCATTCACCTGCCGCCAGTTGAATATCCGAGTCTCCGAGCCGGACCCGGACTTTTTCTCCTTCCGGGTCGAGCAGCAACTCGGTTCCCAGTGCGGGGGCCTCCGGTTTCAACGGGTGGGCGGGCCCCTGCAAAAGAGTCTCTATGTGACCCTCACGGTTGGGTCGCAAGCGCACCGAGCGGGAACTGCTGGTTGCTGAACCGGCTGTCGGGCGGGTTGAGTAGATCGTATAGGTTCCCTGTGTACCCAGTAGATCGGGAACGCCCATGCCTGCCATCATGCGGTGGATGGGGTCGGGTGGGAAGGTGACTGGCACCCGTAGAACCGTGGAGCGACCACCTTGTTCTTCAACAGCGCTCCAGAAGGGGGTGCCGATGCGGCGATTGATGATCTCGCCGCTGTCCAGCGGCAGTTCCATGCCGAACAGCGAAAGGAACTTTTGTGGCGGAATGGATTTTGAAATTGAAAAAGCCGGGAGCAAGGTTTCGGGGTCACGGCGCAGGAAGTCATAAATACCGTGCTCACCGGGTCCGGTGCCGGTGGCAAAATCAGACCAGGCGACGGGTGATTGGGGAGGATTGCTGGTCGGCAAGGGGTGGAACTCGCCCATGGCCGCCAATTTCACGAAGTTGGGTAATGAACCGTCGTCCATCCATTGCTGTGCCAACACCGGGTCCATGCCATCGAAACCGATGATGATCAGGCGCTGATCCACGCGGGGTGCGTCCTTGGCGCAGGCGGCCAGCATCAAGGTAAGCAGGGGGGTGAACAGGAATTTTTTCATGTTAATGTCATCTTGAACGAATACTAGTTTTTTTCCCTTACTTCCCGATCTTCATGATTTTGTGCTGCATTATTTTGCGGCTTGGGTCCTTCATCTGCCTGTGATTCGGACTTTACGCCCTGGAGATAGCCGATCGCTTTTAAATCATCCAATTGGTCCGGTTTCATCTGGCTCGAATCCAGCTGGCCCGTAGCATACTGATTGCGACCTTCCATCTCGAGGTAGTCCCCCGTCAATGTGTCGAAAGCCATGATCAGGCTGTCATCGTCGATGGGGGCAAGCTCATCCGGGTCAGCATCCAGATCATAGAATTCAAAGCGATCATCCCGCAGGCTGAAAATGGATTTCATATTCCCGGTCCGGCTACTAATTTTTTCGGGCCCGTAGGCGATACCTGAAGACCAGACCTGGCGATCCCTGGAAAAACTGAAGAATGATTTTCGTAGAGGCGGCAGCCATTTTCCACTGACCTCGATGTCGGCGTTTTCAAGCTCCAACCAGGCCACCAGGGAGGGAAGAACATCAACCAGACTGACCAGTTCCTGGTGCCGCTTACCCTTAATTCCCGGATGCCAGATCAGCAGGGGTACATGGAGCAACTCCTGGTACAGGCTTTGCCCATGCCCGAATCCGAATGTTCCACGCGGGTCCTCTTTGAGTAGGGTCTGTTGCACTTCATGATCCCAGAATTCCTCGCCATGGTCGGAGTAAAGAACAACCAGGGTTGCATCGATCAGCTTCCGCTCTTCAAGGTCGCTAAGGACCGTGGCGATCGCCTTTCGCAGTTCAAGAACCGAGGCGTTGTAAACCATGTTCTGCAGGCAGCGCTGACTTTCTGAATCTTTACAGG
>JADFKH010000032.1 GCA_022565025.1 Pseudomonadota bacterium | reverse complement strand
ATCCAGGGTACCGCCTGGTTCGGCTTGCTGCCGCTGCTGGAATCAAGGTATCGCCCATTCCAGGACCCAGTGCTGTAACTGCGGCACTTTCCGTTAGCGGTTTGGCTACTGACCGCTTCACATTCGAAGGCTTTCTCCCATCGCGTCGCAGCGCTCGCATCAGGCAGTTGGAGTCCTTGCGCAATGAACGGCGCAGCATAGTATTGTTCGAGTCGAGTCACCGTATCCTCGCCAGCATTGAGGATATGAAGACCGTAATGGGCAGTGATCGACCGGCGGCGATTTGCCGGGAAATGACCAAGCAGTTCGAAACGGTCCTGCGCGGAACTCTGGCACAGTTGCACCAAAGGCTGGCCGATGATTCGAATCAGCGTAAAGGCGAATTCGTCATCGTTCTGGCAGCTGGGCGCAGCGAACAGGCTGAGGACATGGTCAGGGCATTGGAGTTGGGGTCTGCGCTGCAGGAGTGCTTGTCCGTGAGCCAGGCAGCGCGCGTGGCTGCCCGAATCTGTGGGGTTTCACGCCGTGAACTCTATGTGTTGATGGAGCAGGAATAGCGGGGGGTGCAAATATGAGACAATATGCCCGGGAGTCGGCCAGGCAATCGCTCCATCATCTGATGGAGAGGAAAGTCCGGGCTCCACAGGGCAGGGTGCCAGGTAACCCCTGGGGGGCGTGAGCCTACGGAAAGTGCAACAGAAAATATACCGCCTGTCCGACTTGCAAGATTCGGACCGGTAAGGGTGAAATGGTGCGGTAAGAGCGCACCGCGCAGGTGGCAACACTCTGTGGCAAGGCAAACCCCACCTGGAGCAAGACCAAATAGGAAAGCAATGCCGTGGCCCGCGGGGCTTTCGGGTAGGTCGCACGAGGCCGCCGGTGACGGCGGTCCCAGATGAATGATTGCCCACGACAGAACCCGGCTTATCGGCCGGCTCCCACTTCTTGATTTTTTCTGTTGCCAGGGTCAGAGCACTTTACCGGAGGCTCAGGCGAAGGTTTTTATTAACCAGGCGTAACAACCCATCGGACACTTCGAACTCTCTTGCCAGCTGTGGCCAGCGAGCCACGGAGGCAATAACTTCATCCAGTATTTGATCAATCTTTCTTCTGGAGAAAAGCGGACTGAGGTCGGCGAAGCTGTAAAAATCTTCTCGCCTGAAGTCATCGCGTTTACCGTTAATCGTCATCCAGTGACTGTTCACCCACTTGCTTCCCGGTTTGAAACTGAAGACAACATCAAAAGCAGGCGCCAATTGCCAGCCTTTTTCTTCACTAAACATGAATGCGAAGTTCTTGGAATGATCATCATGATTTTTAGCCACTACGTTGAAAACCATGCGCCGGAACAGTTGCTCGGCATCCGTTGCGGGCAAGTTCAGCCTTCTTGCCACTCCAAAAAGCTCGGCATAGGAATACTCACCGGGCTTTTTGTAGCTCACATGCGCGAGGCCGTTCAGGGACTGGTAATGAATCTTTTTGTTTTCATCCCGATCAAATCGCCTGGTAATAAAATGCCGCCGCGGTCCTTCATCCAGTAAGCTGCAAGGCATCATCGTAATTCTGCAATCTTTAGCCATTATTGAGTAAACGTACTCCATGGCACTGTATCCGAGTGGATCACCAAAGGTCTGTTGCTGGCTTTGGTGCTCGGTTACACCATCAAATTTCACTAGGTAGTGAACAAAACCCCTCGGTGCGTCGACCTGGCCAGATCTGACTTGCGTGAAATCCTTGTTGAACGCCAGCACCGCCTTCGGCCTGGTCCCACCCGCGCTCATTCCAACCGAGAGTAAGGCCAGCATTGCTTCCTTGTCTTCCCGACCATCACCGGAGAGTTCAACGTGGAAATGTTCGCGACGATCTAGTACTTCCTGGGCAATTTTGACCAGCGAGGCAATTTCGATGACGTGGGAGGTGTTGAGATTCTTCAGTCGTGTGGCAGGATTAAAAGTGAGCGCGCCCATGCCTCTTTTTCCTGTGAATTTCAGGCGCTGCAGTGGTGTAATTTCTGCAACCGACTGGCCACGGCTTGCCACCCAGGCATTGAGCACCGCGTTGCCGAAATCATCCGGCAACGAATCGGCCAACAAGCCTGGCAGGCCCCTGAATGCATCGTAGTCGAGACCTGGAAAACTATATATCTGTTCCGATAAGGGCATGTGCAGGGGCGAAAGTTCTATGTCGGTTTTCACAAACGCCGGCGCGTATTGAAACGCGCTGGTTCCCTTATCGGTATCAAAGCTCAGGGCACCCACATAGTGGCCCTGGTA
This sequence comes from Pseudomonadota bacterium, assembly GCA_022565025.1. Lineage (GTDB taxonomy): Bacteria > Pseudomonadota > Gammaproteobacteria > Xanthomonadales > SZUA-36 > JAJRRA01. The sequence goes on along the minus strand of JADFKH010000032.1, from coordinate 16,174 downwards.
GACCACATTAATTGCGTCCATTACCATTCCTTGCTTTCCCTGGATGGCGTGCGCTGTGAGGCTCTTGATGCACGCTGACGCTTTTTGCCTTGCAGTTTTGCCAGCTGCAATGGGGAGATTTCCTGATCCGGTACGAAATTGGCGATTTGCTCAATCAGGTCAAGGGCCAAAAGCACGGATACCACGGACTCCAGCCTGGCATCACCCCGTTCCACGGACTGCACCGCAGTCACTGACAATCCCGCCCGCCCTGCAACTTCCTTCTGGGTTTGATTGACGTTGAGTCGAGCGCGCTTGAGCCTTCGCCCAATTTCATTGCAAATAGCGCTTGAACTCATAGATTGTATTCTCATAACACTGCCTATAATAGTTATTAAGACCAGTTTTTGAACATAATATAGCTTTCAGAATGTATTATAGGTTAACCTAAATTATATTTCAATTGATACAAGGTAGTTTATAAACTGCATTATTCGTATAAATGTGTTTTATACGCTTTAAAAGATGTGTTAAAAGATTTAAATATTGATAAATTCAGCGAAAATATAGGATCAGAGCCAAATGGAAAGGAACGGACCCCGGTTCTGCGGAAAAGTCTTACTCAGAAGAAAGTGGTCTGATCCCGGCTCTGGAAACATTATTTAGCCATGTTTGCGCCGCATCGCTGCCACAGCAGCCTGCTGTAATGCAATCTTTTCTCGTTCGCTAAGTTATTGGCGTGCTTGACATTCGAGATGGAAATCACTATCGTGCACTTTAGTGGGTATTTGTGGTAAATAGTGTAGGATCTTGGGAAAGCAGTGTACTTTGGTGAGACCGCCATCAATCTGGACGCAAAAGGGCGTCTGGCAATACCGATGCGCTACCGGAAGGCAATCCAGGAGCAGTGCAACGGGCGCTTGGTTCTCACGTACAGTGCTTTCGATTCCGGGGCTTTGTATCTCTACCCGGAGCAGGAATGGGAAAGGGTTCGGGACGAAGTGACGGGTTTGAGTACTTTCAATCCCGGTCATCGGAGCCTGCAAAGGAAACTGGTGGGGAGTGCCAGTGCAGTCGAACCGGACGGAAATGGCCGGATTCAATTACCGCAGACATTGCGGCAGGTTACCGGCCTGGAAAAACGAATTGTTCTGCTTGGAATGGGCAGCCGTTTCGAGATTTGGAATGAAACCATGCTGAATCAGAAGCGGATAGAAGAAGAACGCAGTCTTGACGAAGCTGCATCAGAAGAAATGACCCACCTCGTTCTTTGAGGTGGATGTTCGATGCCAGAGGTGAAGTACGGATCAGATGGGCGAATACCAGCACCAGCCAGTTTTATTGGAAGAGGTGGTGGCAGCGTTCAACATCCGGCCAGACGGGAAATACCTTGATGGCACTTTTGGCAGGGGAGGTCACAGCCAGGCGATCCTGGCAGGCCTGTCCACGCAAGGCTGCTTGTTTACCCTTGACAGGGACCCGGAGGCAGTAGCGGCCGGGAAGGAATTGCTGGGAAACGATCCGCGATTTTCCATTGTCCAGGGAAACTATGCAGAGTTGGAGCGCCACGTCCATGAGTGGGACGTTGAAGACGGCCTGGATGGCATTTTGTTGGATCTGGGCGTTTCTTCACCACAACTGGACAATCCGGATCGGGGTTTCTCCTTTATGGGGGATGGTCCACTGGATATGCGTATGAACCCATTACAGGGTGTTCCGGCCGCCGATTGGCTGGCTCAAGCACCGGAACGGGAATTGGCCCGAGTGTTTTGGGAGTTCGGAGAGGAGCGCTATGCGCGCAGGATTGCCCGGAGCATCGTGATGGCCCGGCAACAACAGCGGCTTGAAACAACAGGTCAATTGGCGAGATTGATCGAAAACACAATAGGCCGCCGGGAAAAGAAGAAGCATCCAGCAACACGATGCTTTCAGGCAATCCGGATTTATATCAATGATGAATTGGCTCATCTGGCCCAAGGACTGGAAGCTGCAATAAACGGGTTGCGCCCGGGAGGAAGACTGGTTGTTATCAGTTTTCATTCCCTCGAGGACCGCCTGGTCAAACGGACAATCAGAGAAGCTGTGAGACCAGGCCGAGTCCGCAAGAACATCCCGCAGCATCCAGATCTGAAGCCGGTATTGAAACAGATCGGAACAGCCAGTCGACCCTCTGCACAAGAACTCTCCGTCAATCCCCGTGCAAGAAGCGCTGTCATGCGGGTTGCGGAGAAACTTGGTTGAATGCTCGGCTCATTGTAATTCTGATTGTCCTCACTGCCGTGATTGGCAGCGCGCTGGGCGTTGTCCATATGCGGCATGAAAGCCGACGCCAGTCTGTTCAGTTGGGGCTGCTAGAAGATCAACGTGACGCTTTCATCGCTGAATGGAGCCGCCTTGCGCTGGAACAGGCCTGGCTAGCCGATGCCAGCCATATCGAGCGCAAGGCCCGGGATCAGTTGGGAATGCATCCACCGCGTAAAATCCGGATCCTGGTAGTGAAACCATGAGCCACAAGCAGAAGAACGTCGCACCTGTGAGCAGATTTTATGCATTTTTACTGCTCTTTTTGCTGTGTTGCGTGGCGCTGGTCGCAAGAGCCGTGAATCTGCAGATCATGGACACTGAGTTTTTGCAGGAGCAGGGTGAGGCGCGATTCCTGCGTGAAGTCGAAGTGCCGACACGGCGTGGCAATATTCTCGATCGCAATGGCGAGCCGCTGGCAGTGAGTACCCCGGTGGATTCCGTGTGGGTAAACCCGCGCGAATTATTACAGGCACCTGAGGACATCACACCATTGGCCGCGGCTATTGGCGTGGACGCTGAAGAAGTCGAGCGACGCATATCTCAGCGTTCGAGTCGTGAGTTTGTGTGGTTGCGCCGGCGCTTGCATCCAGATGTTGCCGCTAAAATCGAGTCGCTGAAATTGCATGGGGTGTTCCTGCAGAAAGAATATCGCCGGTTTTACCCCGCCGGTGAAGTCACTTCACACGTAATCGGTTTCACCAATATCGATGATGTGGGCCAGGAGGGACTTGAGCTGGCCTACAACGACTGGTTGCAGGGTAAACCAGGCCTGAAGCGAGTCATCCGTGACCGGCTGGGCCGCACCGTCGAAAATGTGGAAATGCTGCGCGAAGCGGTCCCCGGCCAGGACCTGGCGTTGACGATTGACCGCCGCCTGCAGTACCTCGCCTACCGGGAGCTGAAACGCACCGTTCTCAAACACGGTGCACGCTCCGGTAGCGTGGTCCTGCTGGATATTGACAGTGGTGAAGTACTCGCCATGGTCAACCAGCCATCCTATAACCCGAATCAACCGGATTTTGATAGTGATGGCCTGCGCAACCGGGCTATTACCGATGTATTTGAACCGGGCTCGATAATGAAGCCATTCGCGATCGCATCAGCCCTGGAATCGGGAAAATTCACGCCAACTACCCCGGTGGATACGACGCCCGGCACGATCAGGATTTCCGGGTATACGATCAAGGACCACCGCAACTACGGTCCCATCGATATCACCCGGATCATCACCCTGTCTTCGAATGTCGGTGTAACGAAGGTCGCCCTTGAGCTTGAACCAGAGCACATGTGGAACACTTATGACCGCTTTGGCTTTGGTAATGTCACCGGTACTGGATTTCCCGGTGAGTCCGCGGGTGTCCTGCGCAACTACCGCCGATGGCGCAAAGTGGAGCAGGCAACCCTGGCATATGGCTATGGTTTGTCTGTCACCATGCTGCAACTGGCTGAGGCATTTGCCGCCCTCGCTGACGATGGACGCATGAGGCGGCCAAGCCTGATCCAGGGAGCCACAAACCCGGCAATTTCTGTGCTCGATCCGGTGTATGCGAGGCAGGTGGCAGCAATGCTTGAAATGGTGACGGGACCCGGGGGCACAGGCCATGCTGCAACGGTCGAAAACTACCGGGTTTCCGGCAAGACCGGTACTTCGCGCAAGGCCAGCGCCTCGGGTTACGCCTCCCGCTACATCGCTAGTTTTGCAGGCTTTGCGCCTTCCAGTGATCCCAAACTTGTATGTATCGTGATGATCAACGATCCAAGCGGTACTCAATTTTACGGTGGGCAGGTTGCCGCACCTCTGTTTTCTACCATCATGAGTGGCGCCCTGCGCCTGATGGACATTCCGCCGGATAATTACCAGGGCCAATTGGCCCATGCTTCGGTTAATTCCCCTGGAAGCGAACCATGAGTTGCCCGATGAGTCTGCAAACTCTATTGGAGGGTTGGTGCGATGCCACGCCGGGCGTGCTAATCGAAGGGTTGAGTCTTGATTCCCGTACGGTCAGGCAGGGTCAGGCGTTTGTAGCGGTTGGCGGCGAGCACACACATGGCATGAAATATGTCTTACAGGCCGAGGCACGAGGCGCCACTGCGGTCATTCATGATGGGCTGGGCGACCTTCCCACCCTGAATATACCGGCGGTTGAGGTTCCCCGTCTGGGTGAGCGCTTGTCTGCGCTGGCAGCACGCTTTTTTCACGCACCATCGGAACACCTGACGGTTGCCGGCGTGACCGGTACCAACGGAAAAACATCCGTGGCGCATTTTATCGTGCAAGCCTGGCAGAGGGACACAGGTAACGCCGGGATCATCGGTACCATCGGTTACGGTCCGCTGGACAATTTGAAACCCGCTGCGATGACGACGCCCGATCCGATCTCGCTGCAAGCCATGCTTGCAGGCTGTCTTGACCAGGATATCGAGAAAGTGGCGATGGAGGTTTCTTCGCATGCGCTGGCCCAGGGCCGCTGTGATGACGTCGCGTTTGACGCCGCCGTGTTTACCAACCTGAGCCGCGATCACCTGGATTACCACGGCAGCATGGAAGCCTACGAGGAAGCCAAGCGTCGCCTATTCACTGATTGCAAACCCAGGTTTGCAGTCATTAATCATGATGATCCGGCCGGAAAAGCCCTGAGCAGGCACGTGGCGCAATCGACCCAGGTGCTCAGTTACGGCACCAATGGTTCCACCGAGCTGCGAGCCTCCATCATGGATATGGACTCCTCGGGAATAACGCTCAGCATCGCCAGTCCCTGGGGAGGTGGAACGCTTCATACCGGCTTGCTGGGTGCCTTCAACGTCTCCAACCTGCTGGCAGCGGCCGGCACGCTGGCGTTGCTGGGAATGCCGTGGAACCGGGTGATGCACCAGATTGAAATCATGCATGCGGTGCCGGGGCGTATGCAGTGCCTGGGCGGGGAGTCCACTCAGCCGGTCGTGGTGGTGGACTATGCGCACACGCCTGATGCACTGGAGCAGGCGCTGCTGGCCCTGCGCGCGCATCTCCACGGTCACCTGATCTGCGTATTTGGTTGTGGTGGCGACCGTGATACCGGCAAACGGCCGATGATGGCCAGGGTGGCGGAATCCCTGGCTGACCGGGTTATCCTGACCAGCGACAACCCGAGAAGTGAACCGCCGGAAGAAATTATCAAGGACATGATGACCGGGCTGATTGATCCCGCACGGGCAGAAGTGGTCATGGATCGGGATGAAGCGATACGCCAGGCCATCGTCAAAAGTCATTCCGGTGACATCGTCCTTATTGCCGGCAAAGGTCATGAAACCTGGCAGGAGGCAGGTGGCCGGAGAATTCCCTTCAGTGATGAGGACTCAGTACGTTCTGCGCTGGAGGATGCTGCATGATTCAATTGAATCTCAGTGATCTTGCCGGGGTGCTGAATTGTGAAATTCCCGCCAGTGATGTGTTGGTAGATAGCATTGTTACCGATAGCCGGCAAGTGCATTACGGCTCGCTGTTTGCCGCCCTTGAGGGGAGCCAGGTGGATGGCCACGATTTTGCCTCGACTGCATTGGAGATGGGTGCCGTTGCACTCCTGGTCAGCCAGCGGCTGGACCTGGACGTTCCGCAGTTGGTGGTCGAGGACGTTTTGTTGGCACTGGGACGGCTGGCCCGGCTGGTCCGCGACCGGATCAATCCGCGTGTGATCGGTATTACGGGCAGTAACGGTAAGACCACGGTAAAAGAAATGCTAAGCAGTATTCTTCGGCGCCACGGCAATGTCCTCGCCACCCGAGGCAATTACAACAACGAGCTTGGTGTCCCTCTCAGCCTGTTTGAACTTGAACCGGACCACCGTTATGCCGTACTGGAACTGGGGGCCAGCAAAATCGGTGATATTGCCTATCTCACAGGCATTGCCGGGCCTGATGTGGGATTGGTCACTAATGTTGGTCCGGCTCACTTGCAGGGGTTCGGTGATGAGCAGGGTGTAGCGCAAGCCAAAGGCGAGATTTTCGCTGGCCTGCCCGAATCCGGCTGGGCGATCATCAACGGGGACGAGCCCTGGGCATCAGCCTGGCAAAAAATCAGCACGGCCAAGCATTCACTGACCTTTGGAACAAAGGCCGATAACGATGTGCGCCTTGAGCGGCGCGATGGTCAGATCCGGATCGTGACACCGCAGGGCGGTTTTGACCTCAAGCTGCCACTGCCGGGTGAGCATAACTTGCTCAATGCCACTGCTGCTGCTGCCGTGGCCATTGCAATCGATATTCCGCTGGATGTGATCCAGAGGGGCTTGGAGGCGGTGGAATCCGTTCCGGCAAGGCTCAACCTGTTGCGCACGGCTTTTGGCTGTACGGTGATCGATGATACCTATAACGCCAATCCAGCGTCCCTGTATTCTGCCTTGCAGGTCCTGTCCAATATGCAGGGCACGGCCTGGTTGGTTCTTGGCGACATGAAAGAACTGGGTTCGGGTAGCCGCAAGCTCCATGCAGAAGTCGGTGATGCTGCCCGCTCGCTGGGCGTCAGCCGGGTGTTCGCTACCGGTGAAATGTGCAAATTTACCGTGGACGCCTTTGGCGAAGGAGCCACCCACTTCGCAGATCGTGAATCCCTGATCGAAGCCCTGATCCCGGAATTGAGGCTGGGTATCAATTGCCTGGTCAAGGGTTCACGATCCATGGGAATGGAGAAGGTTGTTGCAGCAATCAGGCAGGATCATGGAATGAGCGAGACCCACTGATGCTTTTCTGGCTATTCCAGCAACTGGCGGAAGTCAATCCAGGATTCAACGTCTTTGCGTACATAACCCTGAGAACCATCCTCGGTGCATTGACGGCCTTGCTGGTCTCACTGCTGCTTGGCCCCTGGTTCATCAGACGCCTGGTGCAACGGCAGGTGGGTCAGCCCATTCGCAAACTAGGCCCTGAAAGTCATTTTTCCAAATCGGGTACGCCGACGATGGGCGGAGCGCTCATCCTGTTTTCCATTGTGTTCGCAACCCTGCTGTGGGCAGATTTGTCCAACCGTTACGTGTGGGTGGTGCTGCTTGTGACACTGGCTTTTGGGCTGATCGGCTGGATTGACGACTACAAAAAGCTGGTGCTGCAGGAATCTGCTGGTTTGCCGGCCCGGTGGAAATTTCTGGCTCAGTCTTGTGCCGGTTTGGCCGCGGCATATTTCCTATGGTCCAGCGCTGATGTGCCGGCAGCTACCGAGTTGATCGTTCCTTTCTTCAAGGGAGTCTCTATCCCGCTGGGTGTTTTTTACATTGCAACCACCTACTTCATGATCGTGGGCTTCTCCAATGCGGTAAACCTCACAGACGGTCTGGACGGACTGGCGATCATGCCCTCCGTGTTGGTGGCGGCTGCACTGGGGATTTTTGCCTACGTTGCGGGTAACTCCGTATTTTCGGAATACCTGGCCATGCCTTCTATTCCCGGGGCAGGTGAACTGGCTATTTTTTGTGGTGCGCTGGCTGGAGCGGGTTTGGGTTTCCTTTGGTTCAATACCTACCCGGCGCAGATTTTCATGGGTGATATCGGGGCGCTGGCAGTAGGCTCCGCCCTCGGTGTGATCGCGGTGATCGTGCGCCAGGAACTTGTATTTATCCTGATGGCAGGCGTCTTCGTCATGGAAACAGTTTCCGTCATAGTGCAGGTCGTTTCGTTCAAGCTGACCGGTAAGCGAGTTTTTCGCATGGCGCCGATCCATCACCATTTCGAGCTTAAGGGTTGGCCGGAACCCAGGATCATAGTCCGGTTCTGGATTATTTCGGTCATTCTGGTACTGGCCGGACTGGCGACACTGAAGATCAGGTAGACGAATCAGAATGATAAAAACAGGGAAAAAAACAGGAACAACAAGACAGGCGCGGCATTCAGCTTCGGTTGCAGTGGCAATCCGCCCGGACTCCTGGGTGCTGATACCGGCCTTGCTGTTGCTCTCCATAGGCATCGTTATGGTGGGTTCTGCATCCATCGCCGTAGCGGAAAGTCAGGGGGTAAGCAGCAATTACTACCTGCTGCGGCACCTGATTTACGTTTTCCTGGGCGTGCTGTTGGCCATGATGTTCCGCGTGATTCCCATCGCTTTGCTGGAACGTGTCAGCCGGCCCATGTTGCTTTTATCGGCCCTTGCGCTGCTGGTGGTCCTGATGCCGGGCATTGGCCATACGGTGAATGGCAGCACGCGCTGGATTCGCCTTGGTTTGGTCAATTTCCAGGTGGTCGAAGCGGTCAAGCTGATGGTCATCATTTACCTGGCAGGTTACCTGGCGCGCAAGGCCGGACTGGTCCAGACGCGGTTTTTCGATACCCTCAAGCCGCTTATTTTTGCCGGGTTTCTTTCCGTCCTTCTGTTGTTGCAACCGGACATGGGTAGCGCTGCGATCATAACGGCGATTGTTGCCGGAATGGTTTGGCTGGCAGGTGCCGCTTGGCGGCATATATTCGTTCTGGGCCTTCTAACCCTGCCAGCTTTCGGCTTCGCAGCGATGGAACCGTATCGCTTGCGGCGGATTTTCAGCTTCTGGGATCCCTGGGCAGATCCTTATGCCAGCGGCTTCCAACTGACACAGGCATTGATTGCAGTTGGTCGGGGAGAGTTGTTCGGAGTGGGACTGGGTGCCAGTATCCAGAAACTGTACTATCTGCCCGAAGCCCATACCGATTTTATTTTCGCCGTTCTGGCCGAAGAATTTGGTCTGGTTGGTGTCATCGTGGTGCTTGCATTATTTCTGCTGCTGGTCACCCGTATCATGGTCATTGGGGTCATGGCACACCGCCTGGACAGGCCATTTTCCGGTTTCCTCGCTTACGGTGTTGGAATCTGGATTGGTTTGCAGGCAATGATCAGCGTGGGGGTCAATCTCGGTGTGCTTCCCACCAAGGGACTGACCTTGCCATTAATCAGTTCCGGCGGCAGCAGCATGCTGATGACTTTGCTGGCCCTGGGGTTGGTCCTGCGCATCAAGTACGAACTGGACCGGAGCAACGGTGTAAAGCACCTGCGTAAAAAGGTCCAAAGGGGTGCCAGCACATGAACCACAATATGTGGCTTAAGCATAATGGTGTGCTGATTATGGCCGGCGGAACCGGCGGGCATATCTTTCCCGGTCTTGCTGTCGCCGAAAGCCTGCGCTGCCAAGGGGTTGCTGTGCGTTGGCTGGGAGCCAGCGGCGCCATGGAATGCGAGCAGGTTCCTGCGGCGGGAATTGAACTGGACACGGTCGATATCTCGGGCCTCAGGGGCAAGGGTATCGGCCGGTGGCTGGTCGTGCCGTGGCGATTGGCGCGGGCTATTTACCAGGCGTTTTGCATACTGGGGGCCAGGCGCCCCGCTTGTGCCATCAGTTTTGGTGGCTATGCAGCGGGCCCAGGTGGGCTGGCAGCCAAGCTGCGTGGTGTGCCCCTGTTGGTCCATGAGCAGAATCGAGTGCCGGGGATGACCAATCGCGTTCTTTCCCGGATGGCGAAAATTGTACTGCAGGCTTTTCCCGGAACATGGGAAGAAAACCTCCACGCCCGGACTTGTGGTAATCCGGTCCGTGGGCAGGTCGTATCCCTGGAATCACCCGCTCAACGTTTGTCCGGCAGATCCGGCGCTAAACGCTTGCTGATCACCGGTGGCAGCCAGGGTGCCCGTTTCTTGAATCACCTGATTCCGTCTGCGCTGGCATTGTTGCCCCAGGATAAGCGGCCCAAGGTTCGTCACCAGACCGGAAAAGGCGGGCGGGAAGAAACCTCTAAACAATACCGTGAAAGGGGTATTGAGGCGGAAGTCTGCGAATTCATCGACGACATCGCGAGTGCTTACGGTTGGGCAGACCTGGTGGTTTGCCGTTCAGGCGCGCTTACCGTATCTGAACTGGCTGCAGGGGGTGTCGCGGCGGTACTTGTACCATTTCCCTTTGCGGTGGATAACCACCAGTCCCGCAATGCCGAGTTCCTGGTTGAGGCCGGTGCAGCAGAAATGATGCTTGAGGCAGATTGTGATCCGGAATCCATGGCCGCAGTCCTGGCACGCTTGTTTGCAAGCAGGGATGAACTGGTAAGGATGGCCTGCGCCGCACGATCGGTGTCCGTTCCGGACTCCGCCGACCGGGTGGCCGCATTGTGCATGGAGTTTATACCGGCATGAAGAGCAGTGGTTCACACCTGCATCCGATGCGCCGCATCCAGCGGATTCATTTTGTCGGCATCGCCGGTGCAGGCATGAACGGCATCGCAGAGGTGCTGATCAATCAGGGTTTTGAAGTCAGTGGGTCCGATATTGCTGACAACCGGATCACAAGCCGGTTGCGTAAGTTGGGCGCGACTATTTTTAAGGGCCATTGTGCCTCCCACGTGAAAGGCGCCAATGTACTGGTGCTGTCCAGTGCCGTGTCCGCAGACAACCCGGAAGTACGTGCGGCCCGGGAACTGCGGATTCCGGTTGTTCCGCGAGCAGAGATGCTGGCTGAACTGATGCGGTTCCGGCGCGGAATTGCGATTGCCGGTACGCATGGCAAGACCACCACGACGAGTCTTACCACCAGTTTATTGGCTGAGGCCGGCATGGATCCAACTTTTGTGATCGGCGGCCTGCTCAATGCCTGGGGCAGTAATGCACGTCTCGGCAAGGGCGAGTACCTGGTTGCCGAAGCTGATGAAAGTGACGGTTCTTTCCTGCTCTTGCAACCCGTTGTCGCGCTGGTGACCAACATTGACCGGGATCATCTGGAAGCCTACGACAACAGTTTTGACCAGCTGAAAAAAGCCTTCCTTGAATTCCTGCACCATCTTCCGTTTTACGGTGTGGCTGTGTTGTGCCTGGACGATGAAAATGTCGCCAACATGATCCCCGCGGTAACCCGTGCCGTGGTGACCTATGGTCTGTCGGAAGAAGCAGACATCCGAGGAAGTGGTCTCCAGCAGGAGGGCCGGGTGATGCATTTCAATGTGCATCTTCCCAATGAATCCTGCGTACTGCCGGTCAGCCTGAATTTGCCCGGTGTACACAATGTACTTAATGCATTGGGCGCTATTGCGATCGCCTGGGAGTTGGGTGTGGACCTGGCTTCGGTAATAGATGTCCTGGCCGGGTTCGAAGGCATTGGCAGGCGTTTTGCAGATGTTGGAAGTTTTACCACCAGCAATGGTGAAGTAATGGTGATCGAAGACTATGGCCACCATCCCTCCGAATTAATCGCGACCATTGGAGCAGCCCGCTCAGGTTGGCCGGACAAGAGAATCGTAACGGTATTCCAGCCTCACCGCTACAGCCGCACCCATGCCCTTTTCGACGAGTTTTCCCAGGCTCTGGCAGACTCCGATGTGGTGGTGCTGACGGATATATATCCGGCGGGTGAAGAAGCAATAGATGGGGTGGACAGTGGTGCGTTGTGCCAGTCCATCCGGGCCAGGGGGCGGGTGAACCCCGTTTTGATCTCCAACGTTTTCGACCTGCCGCGGGAATTACCGTCGATGCTGGAAGACGGGGACCTGGTTCTACTGATGGGGGCTGGAAATATAGGCCAGGTTGCCCAGGAGATCCGGGAAAAAGGTTTCTGCGCGGAGGCTGTCGTATGAACACAGTTGCGCAGCGAAAAATCCGCAACGCCGCCGATTTCGGCAAAGTCGGTTTGGTCATCGGCGGTGACAGCGCCGAACGGCAGGTCTCCCTGGATGGCGGCAAGGCAGTTGGTGCTGCGCTCGGGCGAAATGGCGTGGATTATTCAGTCTATGACGGCCCAGCGCCCCTCCTCGAAGCGATTCACCGGGGTGAAGTCGACCGGGTCTTCAATCTCATCCATGGACCGGAGGGGGAAGACGGTTCACTGCAGGGCGCACTGCAGTTGATGCAGGTGCCCATCACGGGCGCTGGCCTGCAATCTTCCGCCTTGACTATGGACAAGATCCGGTCCAAGTGGGTGTGGGAGCGAAATGGAATCAACACACCTCCGTTCGAGTACTTTACACCGGATGATCACTCTTATGACAGGGCTCTCGAGGAGTTTGACCTGCCGGTGTTCGTCAAACCCGCCGCTATGGGATCCAGCATTGGCATTTCGAAAGTGTCGGATGCCAGCGATCTGGATGAGGCTGTAAACCTGGCCAGGCGTTACGGCGACACCATCATTATAGAAGCGTCAATCACCGGTGGAGAATACTTTGCCGGCGTGCTGGAGCGGCTGGCGCTGCCTCTGATCCGGATTGAGACACCTCGTGCGTTCTACGACTACGAGGCCAAATATGAATCAGACGATACTTTGTATTTTTGCCCTTGTGGACTGTCTGCGGACATTGAGTCCGAACTGCGTGAGATGTCGTTGAAAGCCTTTGACCTCCTCGGCACTTCCGGTTGGGGTCGGGTGGATTTCCTGCTGGATGAGGCGGGCATACCCTGGTTCCTGGAAGTCAACACCACACCTGGCATGACGGACCACAGTCTGGTGCCTCAGGCAGCAGCGCAGCTGGGCATCGATTTTGATGAACTGGTTTGGCGCATCCTGGAGACGAGTCTGTGAACAACTACCACGACAACCGTGGATTCACTCAAGGGCTAGCGATGATACTGCTCCTGTTCATGCTGGCCGCTGCCGGTTTTATCTGGGTCAGCATGGGTATCGTGGCCAGGGATCGCTGGCCGATTCGTTGGTTAGAGATCAATGGATCTTTCCAGCGCGTGAGTGCCGAGCAATTGCGCGCCAGTCTGTCGCCCCTGATCACCTCCAGCTTTTTTACCATCGATTTGCAGACCTTGCGTGATGCTGCGAACAGGAATTCCTGGGTATCGGCCGTACAGGTACAAAAGCGCTGGCCTGATACCGTCGTGGTCAAAGTCGAAGAGTTCGTACCCTTTGCACACTGGAACCGGGGGCAGCTGATTTCAAGCCGCAGCGAAGCATTTTCCGTACCGGACGCTGATGGGATACAGGGTTTGCCATGGCTGAGCGGCCCGCAGGACCAGCTCGGTCAGGTTCTGAAAAACTGGATCAAATTTAACGATGAACTGGTGTCTGCCGGCCTGGAAATACAGCAAATGACACTCGACCAGCGCGGTTCCTGGTCGATGGTTTTGAACAACGGCACCACAGTACACCTGGGCCGTGATGCGGCCTGGAAGCGGCTTCAGCGCCTGATGAGCGGCTGGGATGCGTTGCTGCAGGGCCAGATGTTACCGCCGCGAGATGTCGACTTGAGATACAGCAACGGATTCGCGGTCCTCTGGCCGCAGCGAGCCGGCAGGACAGGGAGTGACAGTTGAATGAAGCCAAGAAAATCTGAAAAATCATTGGTAGTAGGACTGGATGTTGGCACGTCCAAGATCGTTGCCATCGTAGGGGAAAGTCAGCCTGACGGGACGGTCGAAGTAATTGGCCTGGGCTCACATCCTTCAAATGGATTGAAGCGCGGCGTAGTGGTCGACATGACTTCAACCGAGCAAGCCATACAGCGCGCGGTTGAAGAGGCGGAATTGATGGCCGGTTGTGAGATTCATTCCGTATTCGCGGGAATCTCCGGCAATCACATCCGCAGCTTGAATTCCGATGGCACGGTGGCGATCAAAGACAAGGAGGTATCGGAAAGCGATGTGGATCGCGTGCTGGAGGCTGCGCGCGCGGTCCCGGTGGCCGCTGATCAGAAAATTCTTCATGTGCTTCCCCAGGAATACGTTATTGATAATCAGGACGGCATCCGCCAGCCCATTGGCATGGCGGGGGTGCGACTCGAAGCACACGTCCACGTTGTCACGGCGGCTTTGAGCGCCACCCAGAATATCAGCAAGTGTATTGCACGCTGCGGACTGTCGGTTGACGAACTGATCATGCAGCCGCTCGCCGCCAGCTACGCAGTACTGACTGAAGATGAAAAAAATCTCGGCGTCTGCCTGGTGGACATTGGCGCTGGCACAACGGATATAGCTGTTTTTACCCACGGCGCTATTCGTCATACGGCTTGCATCCCGATTGCTGGCAACCAGGTGACAAATGACATTGCTGTCGCCTTACGCACAACGACCCAACACGCCGAAGACATCAAGATCAAGTATGCCTGTGCGCTGGAACAGTTGGCGCGTAACGACGAGAGCATCCAGGTGCCCAGTGTAGGAGACCGCACTTCGCGTCACCTGGCCCGGCAGACGCTCGCCCAGGTGGTGGAAGCGCGATACCGGGAGTTGTTTTCTTTGGTCCAGGCGGAATTGAGGCGCAGCGGCTTTGAAAACATTGTGGCTGCAGGGCTGGTCATGACCGGGGGCGCTTCGCGGATCGAGGGTGCGGAAGAACTGGCTGAGGAAATTTTTCACATGCCGGTCCGGCTGGCAACTCCGCAGTATGTGACCGGGCTTTCGGACGTGGTTTCCAACGCGATCCACGCCACCGGCGTTGGCTTGTTGCTGTACGGCAGCCGGGTCGATTTGAGCCGGGCCCCGCTTCCTACCGGTGGGGGAGATACATTTTTTGACCGTGTCCGGAGTTGGTTCCGGGGCGAATTTTAGTTTCACATGGAAGGATGGAATGAGTCACAAGAGCCGTGTATAGACGGTCGGAACTCCGGATTTCCAGTGATGACATCAACGGCGAGCGAGAGGAGAAACACCTATGTTTGAATTAGTGGAAAACTACACACCCAGCGCGAATATCAAGGTCATTGGCGTCGGAGGGGGCGGCGGAAACGCGGTTGCACAGATGATTGATGCCAAGATTGAAGGAGTGGAATTCATTGCGGCCAACACCGACGCACAGGCCCTGCGCCAGTTTAAGGGAAGGACCATCCTGCAGATCGGCTCCAGCGTCACCAAGGGACTGGGGGCCGGCGCAAACCCGGAAGTCGGCCGGCAGGCGGCACTGGAGGACCGTGATCACGTGATTGAAATGCTGGCCGGTGCAGATATGGTATTCATCACCGCAGGGATGGGTGGTGGCACCGGCACGGGCGCGTCCCCGGTTATTGCGCAGGCGGCAAAGGAACTGGGCATCCTTACGGTGGCGGTGGTTACCAAGCCGTTCCATTTCGAAGCCAGACGCCGCATGTCGATTGCGGAAAAGGGCATTGAAGAACTGGCTGCGCATGTGGATTCCCTGATCACCATCCCCAACTCCAAGCTGGCGGAAGTACTCGGTGGCGAGACCCTCTTGTTGAATGCCTTCAAGGCCGCCAACGATATCTTGCAGGGCGCTGTGCAGGGTATTGCAGAGTTGATCACCCGGCCAGGCCTGATCAATGTCGATTTCGCCGACGTCCGTACCGTGATGTCTGAAATGGGCATGGCGATGATAGGCTCCGGCCAGTCATCCGGTGCTGACCGGGCCATGATGGCGGCCCAGGCAGCAATTGGCAGTCCCTTGCTTGAAGAAGTCAACCTGTCCGGCGCCAGCGGCATTCTGGTTAATATTACCGCAGGCCCCAATCTTACAATGAAAGAATTCGAAGAAGTGGGCAGCACCGTATCTGATCTGGCCGCGGAAGATGCCACCGTTGTCATGGGTACCGTGATCGACCCTGATATGGGTGACGACTTGCGGGTTACGGTTGTGGCAACCGGCCTTGGCGAACCCGTCCACAGCAGCAGCTTCCATGAGAAGCCCATCCGCCTGGTGGCCAACGCTACCTCGGGGCTTCCTGACACAGGTTTGCCTGATAAAGGAACCGTTGAGGAATTTATCGGGGATCGGGATCAGCGCATTGCGGATGTGGGGAGCAAGGACCTGTTTGAGCAGCAGAAGAATATCGACTACCTGGATATTCCATCGTTTCTGCGCACCCAGGCGGATTGATCTAGTGTAGTGTCCTATACTATGTGGTGATTAAGAGGCCCACAAAAGATTCAAGTCAAGGCGCAGCCTGCAATTAATGGCCGCCCCCTTAATCAAGGCTGTAACGCAGGATTGAGTCTTTTGTGGGTCTCCCTTCGGGCGAGGCGAGAAGGCAT
>JADFKH010000031.1 GCA_022565025.1 Pseudomonadota bacterium | reverse complement strand
CAATCTCTCCGATCCTAATGCCGGCGTGGTACAGGTGGTCAAAAACACCGCCGATGCCGAGATTCTCGGGTTCGAGATTGAAGGCATGTTCGGACTGGGTGACAACACCGTACTGATGGCCTCACTTGGCTGGATAGACGCTGACTATACAGCAGTCAGGTTTGACCTCAATAGTGACGGCGTGATCGACGCTAAGGACGAGGAGCTCAACCTGCCGCGTGCGGCAAAATGGACCTACAGCATCGGCTTGACGCACGATATCGAGGTTGGCGACTCAGGCTACGTGACCGCCCGGGTCAATTACGCATTTCGGGACCATTCCTCATACACCGACAACAACCTCGGCTTTATCCTGTCGCAGCAGATTCTCGATGCAGGCCTGGACTATCGTACAGCGGGCGGTCATTGGGTCTTTTCTCTTTACGGCCGCAATCTGCTGAACGAGGTCAAGCACGGTGGTGACACTCAGTTGCCTTCAACCCTTGTACTTCCTGTGGTGCCAATGGGCGGTACCTTTTCACCGCTGGCCAAAGGCCGGGTTGCAGGTTTCGAGGTAACGTTCAACTATTGATGCCTCAAGGCAAATCACTTTGTTCAAGACGGCCCCTTCACAGGGGCCGTTTTTTTGCAACGGCTTGCTGGTCTACCCACGCGCGGATATTGCTGTCGAGGACTTTCAGCGGGACCGCGCCTTTACCCAGCACCTCGTCGTGAAACGCGCGGATATCGAATTCCTCACCCAGTTTTTCTTCGGCGTAGGCACGCAGTTCCTTGATCTTGAGTTCACCGATTTTGTAGGCCAGCGCCTGTCCCGGCCAGACGATGTAGCGATCGATCTCGACCACAATGTCGTGTTCTGACTTGCCGGCGTTGGCCTTGAAGAAATCAATGGCCTGCTGGCGTGACCAGCCCAGGTAATGCATGCCGGTGTCCACCACCAGGCGGATCGCGCGCCACATTTCATAGGTTAGCTGTCCAAACTTTGAATAGGGGTCCTGGTAAAAGCCCATCTCCTCACCCAGGCTTTCGGAGTAAAGACCCCAGCCCTCGACGAACGCGGTATACGACGGATTCTGGCGAAACCACGGCAGGTCTTCCAACTCCTGCTGGATCGAGATCTGCAGGTGGTGGCCCGGTACGGCTTCGTGCAGGGTCAGTGCTTCCATTTCCCAACGCGGCCGCGTTTCCAGTGCGTAGGTATTGGCAAAGTAATAGCCCGGGCGGCCCGCTTTGAGGGAACCCCTTTGGTAATAAGCCGTGGTTGTTGATTGCTCAGCATACGAAGGCACTTCGATTACACCGTAGGGCGTGCGGGGTAAATGCCCGAAAATCTTCATCAGTTCCGGATCCGCGCGCTTGGCGATGTCGCGATATTCACGCATCAAGTCTGCAGCGCTGCTGTGATAGAACTGTGGGTCGGTGCGCAGGAAATGCAGGAACTCCTCGAAGCTTCCTTCGAAACCGGTTGACTCGATGATTTCATGCATCTCCGCGCGGATGCGTTTCACTTCACCCAAACCGATATCGTGGATTTCCTGTGGCGACAGATTCGTGGTGGTCTGTACCGCAACGTTGTGCTGGTACCATTGCGCTCCGGCCGGCAGATCACCCATTGCGATGCTTTTCCGTGCTCCAGGCAGGTACTCGTTTTGCGTGAACTCCAGCAGGCGCTCAAAGGCGGGTACGACCTGCTGGCTGAATACCTTTTCAGCGCGCTTGCGCAGGGTTTCCGCCTGCAGCGGGTCCACACTAGTGGGAATGTCGGCAAATCCGGTCAGTAACGGACTCTCCGAGGCATCATCCACCAACTGGTTACGTATCTGCTGCGGTACGTCGCGCAGGGTGATTGCAGGCGGCGTCACGCCGGCTTCAAGCCCCTTGCGCATCAGCGCGACCGATTGGTCGATATAGACCGGCAGGGCCTCCAGGCGCGCCACCTGGTTTTCAAGGTCTCTGGCGCTGGCATTTGGCATCATGGCAAGCAAACTGGCAATATCCTGCTGCGGCCCGCCCATTTGGTTCATTTGCAGGTAGTGTTCGGGGAACTGCTGCCCCCGGACATCCGCCTCGAGGGAATCGCGCAGCAGATCGTAATTAACGCGGTTTTTTTCCGATAAGGAATCCCTGTCTATACTTTCCATCAAGGTCAGCGCATCCCGCTCCGCTTTCTGACGGCGCAATATACCCTGTTCTGAAAGATCGCTCAGGCGGTCCTGCCCACGCGGATCACCGAAGCTGGTCGCGAACCCGGGGTCCTCCAGCATTGCCAGGTCATAGCTTAAATCGAAGTAGCGCTGCAACCTTTGGGCATCACCAAGATCTTGCTGGTTGACTGTAAGCGCCTGGATTTCAGTGTGAATGTCCTTCACTTCTTCCAGCCAGCCGGCGAAAACCGGGCTGCTCAGAAGCAGGGTAAGTACAGTACTTTTAATAAGTATCTTCATTAAAATAAATTCCTATATATTTGTTTTATATATATTTAATTAACGTTAACTTCTTCTTTCAAGCAAGGCCTGCTTTTCGTCGTCTGCCAGGAACGCCATCTCCAGGGCATTCGCCTGGGCCTGGCGCGTCATCGCCGGATCCAGGCCGGCTTTGGGCGCCGCGACTTCGTATTCGTGCCGCAGGTCGATACCGCTGATGGTGGGATCGTCGGTATTGAGGTTAAGCAGCAGCCCGCTTTCCAGCAAGCGCTTGACCGGATGATCCACGTAATCGTCCACCACCCCGATATGCACATTGGATGTAATGCTCACTTCAAGTCCAATGCGGTGTTGGCGCAGGTAATCGACCAACGCCGGATCTTCCAGCGAGCGTATGCCGTGCCCGATTCGCGTGGCGCCGAGTTCGCGGATCGCGGACCAGACACTTTCAGGACCACCCACCTCGCCAGCGTGGACGGTGATCTCGAGGCCGGCATCCCGGGCCCGCTTGAAATGTTCGCGAAACAGATCAGCTGAAAATTTGAGTTCATCGCCGGCCAGGTCGATGGCAACCAGGTGATCCCGATGTTCCAGCAAGGCATCCAGTTCGCGGTGGCAGGTTTGTGTGTCATTAGTCCGGCTCATGATTCCAATCATCTGCGCCCGTACACCGGTATCGCGTTCAGCAGCAATAATCCCGTCGGCCACGGCATCGACCACGCCGGCCGGGTCCAGGCCGTGGGTCTCGCTCATGAACCAGGGGCTGAACCGCAGCTCAATGTAATCGATGCCCTCGCGCTGCGCATCTTCCACGTTTTCATAAGCCACCCGCCGGCAGGCATCCAGGTCATGCAAAATCGCGGTCAGGTAGCGGAACCGGCCGATAAAGTCCATCAGACCATCGGCCTTGCCATCAATCACGACGTGCGGGCGCAAAGACTCAACATCGTATGCGGGCAAATCAATCCCCTGTTCCTGCGCCAGCTCGATAACGGTCTCCAGGCGGATACTGCCGTCCAGGTGGCGGTGCAGGTCAATTAGCGGCAAACGCGGGTCGATGTAGGATTTTCGATTCATAGCACCACGCTGGTTAATTAAGCAGGCATATTCTGTCATGAAACCTCAGCTTCATTGCAGAAAATTAACCGCGCAGCAAACAGGTTTATAATCCGCTGGTACATCACTGTCATCAAGGACACCCCTATGGCCAGTATTTACAACAACATACTCGAAACTATAGGTAACACCCCGGTGGTAAAAATCAACCGCCTGGCGCCTCCCGGAATCGACATGTTCGTCAAGATAGAGTCGTTCAATCCCATGGCATCGGTGAAGGACCGGATGGCCCTGAGCGTCATCGAGCAAGCCGAGCGTGATGGTGCGCTGAGTCCGGGGCAAACCGTTGTAGAAGCCACCAGCGGCAATACCGGTATCGGGCTGGCCATGGTGTGTGCGGTCAAAGCGTACCCCCTGGTGCTTACGATGGCCGAAAGTTTCAGCGTGGAACGACGTAAAATTCTCCGTTTCCTCGGCGCGAAAGTCGTACTGACACCGGCAGAGCTCAAGGGCAGCGGCATGCTTGCAAAGGCAGTGGAACTGGCTGAGGCGCATGACTGGTTCCTGGTACGGCAGTTCGAGAACGAGGCCAACGCAGACGCCCATTCCCGGACGACGGCGCTGGAAATTCTCGACGTATTCCGTGACCGCAGGCTCGATTACTTTGTGACCGGTTACGGTACCGGCGGCACCGTGAAGGGCGTCGCACGCGTGTTTCGAGAAAAAAGCCCGAACACGAAAATCATTGTTTGCGAACCGGACAATTCCCAATTGCTTGGCAGTGGCATCCCCCAGGACCGGTGTGAGGATGGTTCACCCCGCGAGAGCCACCCTAATTTCCGTCCCCACCTGATGCAGGGATGGACCCCGGATTTTATTCCCAAGCTCACTGAAGACGCTGTCAATATGAACCTGATCGACGAGATATTACCGATCGACGGCAACCACGCGCTGAAGATGACGCGGCAATTGGCCCTCAGCGAAGGAATTTTCTGCGGCACTTCCGCTGGCGCAACATTCTCCGGCGCCATGCAAGTGGCACAAAGGGCGCCTCCCAATTCAAACATCTTGTGCATGCTGCCGGACACGGGTGAACGTTACCTTTCCACTCCATTGTTCGAGAATATTGGGGAACAGATGACAGAGGAGGAAATGGAACTTTCCCGTTCCACCCCGGGTTACCGCTTCGACGTGAAGGCTGCCCCCGTTGCGGCTGGCAAGTCAGCAGAGCCACCGCCGGTAACGGCAAAGGCCGAAGCTTTTGTAGCGGAAGTCACCGGCGATGCTGAACAACCGGTTGTGCTGTTTGCGTTGGAATGGTGTGAATTCTGCTGGTCGGTACGGAACCTGTTCGCCAAACTGGATATTCCTTACCGCGCAATTGACCTCGATTCAGTGCAATACCAGGCAGATGCCTGGGGCAGCCAGATCCGGGCGGTGCTCAACAAGCAGCTGCGCAGCAACACGATTCCCCAGATATTTATCGCCGGCGAACACATCGGCGGTGCAACCGACACTTTCGAGGCGTTCAAATCAGGTGAACTGCAATCCCTGCTTAAAAAATCCGGCATAGAAGCCGGGGACCTGGGAGACATGGATCCCTTTGAGTTGCTGCCAAAATGGCTGCACAAGCGCTAACCCACGTCGCCTAAATCTGCGGTCTGCTTCGCGTTTATTCATAATGTTTATCTATTGATCTTATAATTTCTATCAATTTTACTTATAGCAGTATTCCGGATACTATCCTCCCGTACCTTTGACCCGGCCCCTGCCGGCAATCATGAATCATTCAAACAAAGGAAACAAAGTCATGACCGATGTCATTCAATCTACCGTGCCCCGGGTGGTTTTCAAAACTCGCGTGAGAGATGAAAGCGTAAAAGGACCCAACCCCTTCCGCTGGCAAGAAGTGAGCACCGACGATATTTTCAAAGACAAAAAAGTCATCGTATTCGCCTTACCGGGGGCATTTACCCCTACCTGCTCAAACACGCATTTACCCGGTTTCGAGCAGAATTACGATGAGTTCAAGAGCCTGGGAATTGATGAAATTTACTGCCTGAGCGTGAACGACGCCTTCACCATGTACCAGTGGGGCAAACACCAGGGTGTGGAAAAAGTGAAACTGCTACCCGACGGCAGCGGGAATTTCACGCGTTTGATGGGCATGCTGGTAAAAAAGGACAACGTAGGCTTTGGCCAACGCTCCTGGCGTTATTCCATGCTGGTCGAAGACGGCATGATCAGTCAGATGTTTTCAGAACCGGGCAAAAGCGACGACTGCCCGACGGACCCCTTCGAAATCAGTGGCGCCGACACCATGCTCGAATATCTACAAGCCGCCTGAGATTAGCCAGATCGGGGCTGACCCCCGAAACCCTGGGCGGATAGTGTACGGCTTCTTCGGGAAAGCGAAAAAGGTTCATTCCGATCCGATTAAGTCTGAACCGTTCATTTACTTTGTTATCATTGGCTTAAACTGCATCCTGATTAGGACCTGGCAACAGGCCTAAAGACTTTTATGCTTTCACGCCTCTCCCTGTGGATACTCAACCGGCTTGGCTGGATGGTCCATGCGGATTATCCGGATGTGAAAAAATATGTAGTGATCGCTGCACCACATACCAGTAATTGGGATTTCCCGCTGGGGATTCTGGCAGCCAAAGCGATGGATTTGGAAATTCACTGGATGGGTAAACACGCCCTCTTCCGTTGGCCCTACGGTTGGTTTTTTCGCGCGATCGGTGGCACCCCGGTTTATCGCGAGCAAAGCCTGCATCTCATTCAACGGATGGCGGAATTATTTGCCCGCTCCGAGCGCCTTGTTTTGGCCCTGGCCCCTGAAGGCACCCGCAAAAAAACAGATCATTGGAAAACCGGTTTCTATTACATAGCCCGTGCCGCCAATGTGCCCATCGTGTTGGCCTACTTGGATCATGGACACAAGCAGGTGGGCATCGGTGGCGCATTTTATCCGGGCAACGATATCGAAGCGGATTTCGATCAAATTCGTCAGTTCTACAAAAACAAGATAGGGAAAATCCCGGAGAATGAAAGCCTGATTAAAGTACGCCACCAAGAGGACTAATCCACTGCTGTCCCACTTGATCTGGCGAGTGTGCTGGACCGGGTAATATCATTGACTTTCGGCGCTCAGGGCCGGAACGAGCTAGCCAAGGCGGTGTCGTATCTTCCTTTAGGACCATATGAAACAGGGATGTTTCATCCGAGCCCCCAGGGATGGGTTTATGGCGTGTCCTGAAGGGAGTTACGGCATCGACTTGGCGGCCTGCATACGATATAACATCAGGGCCAGTCCGGTATCCTTCCAGGCGTCCACGGTGCGCCTTCAGACTGCAGTTCCTGTTCCAGCCTGGACAGGTCAGCGAAAATGGATTTCAACTCCTCAAGGACCTCCGGAAACTGCTGTGCGGCAATGGCATAAGAATCCCGGTAATTTCCGGTGATCCCTGCCTGACTGCTCCAACTGCCGTCGACAATGTTGCCGACCCGAGTCGTTATGGACATCGGCACTGGCTCTGCCCTGCTCGAAACGGCGCTGTCGCCGTTCAGCTTCACCTGCAGATCCTGCATGCGTGCGGTCAATGTCCGCACGGTCTGTGCCTGTTCTTCGCTGGCCGCTGGTGTTGCTTCAACCGCTGCCATCAGGTGATCGATCCGGTTGTCGATTTCACCGGCTGCCTCGTTTGCGCCAGAGACAGCCCGGTAAAGTTCAGCGGTCTGCAGCTGAAAGTTCAGCACATCCTGCCGGTTTTCTGCTACCAGCCCACCGCTGTAAAGCGGTTTCAGGGTAAAACTTTGTGACCCCGTGATGTCCATAAGCTCACCTTCCACCCGTTTGGACAGTGTGACGGTATAGGTTCCAGGAAGCGCCATGGGACCGCGTGGCGGCGATTCCCAGGGCGCCAGATCGGTGCTCTCTTCAAGATTGATCGGATCCGGCGCCGGGTAACGCATATCCCAGGCAACGTGATGAAAGCCCTGGTCAGCCGGACCGTCAATGCGTCGAATAACCTTGCCTTGTGAATCACGCACGGTCAATGTCATGGACGGTGCTTCTTCGCGATCTTCACGCCGCAACTGCTCCCAACTGGGGTACGGGTTGTCATCCCCCTCTTCTGCGCGTTCCTGTTCGGCCTCGCGCCGCTGTTCCTTTATTGACTGGAGGTCCGCGGGCAGATAATAGGCAAACACCGCCCCGTATGGCGGGTTGTCCGCGGTGTAACGACCCGCGCCCCAGTCGCCCTTGCCACCCCAGCCTCGCCGGTTGTCCGGGTTGTACAAAAAGGCGTCCCGGACGGTAAAAAGCGTTGCTTCGGCTTCGAGATCAGCACTGCTTGTCCGCAGGGGCGCATAGTCATCGAGAATGTAGATACCACGGCCGAAGGTTCCGATAACCAGGTCACCTTCCCTGCGCTGGATTTCCAGGTCACGCACGGCGATGGTTGGCAGCGATGTCAGTTCATGCCAGTTGCCACCACCATCGTTGCTGAAGAACAGGCCATACTCGGTGCCGGCAAATAGCAGGCCCGGGTCGATGTGGTCCTCAATGATGGTGTGGGCAGTACCTTTTTGGGGCAGGCCATGCACCATCAATTTCCAGCTGTTGCCGCGGTCTTGAGTCTTGAGAATGTAGGGTTTGTAATCCCCGCGTTTGTGATTGTCGAATACTGCATAGGCAACATCAGCGTCATGGTAGGAGGCGATGATGTCTTCGACCAGCGACATCTCTGGCACGCCTTTAAACGAAGCGGTTCGTTGCCAGTGTTCCCCGCCATCGCGCGTAACCTGGATCAGGCCGTCATCGGTGCCCACGTATATCAGGCCCTCCACCAATGGACTTTCATCCAAGGCGATCAGACTGCCGTACATTGACGTGGACAGGTTCTTGGCAATGGCATCCACGCTCCAGACCCTGCCCATGACTTCCAGCTTGTTGCGGTCGATTTTACGTGACAGGTCACCGCTGACCGCTACCCAGCTCTCCCCGCGATCGTCGGAACGGAACAGGCGTTCGGAGCCGTAGTACAGGCGCTTGTGGTTGTGCGGGGAGATGATCAGCGGCGAGTTCCAGTTCCATTTGTAGGCGTTCTCATCAGCACCTGGTTGAGGGGTGATCGAAAGCCGCTCGCCGGTGACGCGGTCAAACCTCGCCAGGCCGCCGTACTGATACTGCGCATAAACAATATTGGCGTCGGTCGGATCGAATTGCGCCTTGTAGCCATCACCGAACTGGGCGACCCACCAGTCAGCATTGCTGATGCCGTCGGTGTAGGTGTTGCGGGACGGTCCGCACAGCGTGAAATTATCCTGGGTGCCGCCACACACATTGTAGAACGGATAATCGTTGTCGGGTGTGACCCGGTAAAATTGCGTTGCCGGCAGGTTCCGCACATGCCGCCAGGAATCACCCCGGTCCCAGCTCTCGTAAACACCGCCATCGCCACCGATGAACAAATGTTTTGTGTTGCGCGGATCAATCCACAGAGCGTGGTCGTCCACGTGGCGATTCTTAAATGAAATCTTCTCCCAGCTCACACCTCCGTCTGCGGACACGTGGGTGAAGGTATCGACAGAATAAACGCGTTCCGGATTGTGCGGATCGACATACAGCTCGTTGTAATACTGGGGGCTGCTGGTCATGTGATCCGACCGCTTTTCCCAACTCTCGCCAAAATCGGTGCTGCGGTAAACGCCACGGTCTTCTTCCTCCGCCTCAATGATGGCGTAGAGCACATTGGGCGCAGAGGGCGCCATGGCCAGGCCGATCCGGCCGAGGTCGCCAGAAGGCAGATCACCTGCAATCTTGCGCCAGGTTTTACCGCCATCATTGGTCTTGTGGATGCCACTGCCGGGACCGCCGTTGATCAGCGTCCAGACGTGTCGCCGGCGTTGGTAACTGGACGCCACGATCACGTCCGGGTTGGCCGGATCGATGACGAATTCATTGATGCCCGTATTTTCATCGATCCCGAGCAGTTGCTCCCAGGTCTCACCTCCGTCGCTGGTCTTGTATAGGCCGCGATCACCGCCCGGGCTCCACAGGGGGCCCTGTGCCGCCACGTGAACAATGTTACTGTGCTCCGGGTGGATTCGAATCATCGAGATGTGCCCGGAATCCCTGAGCCCCATGTTTTTCCAGCTTTTCCCACCATCCAGGGAACGGTAAACACCGTCACCGGAACCAACGCTGCGCTGAGAATTATTTTCGCCGGTGCCAATCCAGACGGTACTGGGGTTGCCGGGGTCCAGCTCGACGACCCCGATGGCGTAAGAACCTTCATGTTCAAAAACAGGCGCCCAGGTGATGCCATTGTTATCCGTTTTCCACAGATTGCCGCTGGCCATGGAAACGTAATGAATTTCCGGGTGATCCGGGTGGAATGCAAAGTCGGACACGCGACCGGAAGTCAGGGCTGGGCCAATGGATCTCAACGGAATTTCGGACAGCGGGTGTTCGTCGGCTGGTGTGGTGGTGGCTAGGGCAAGGATACTAAATGTGAGCAGCGTGGACAGCAGTCTGATTTGCAGCATGTGTAGTATTCCTTTGTTGTTCTACAAGTCTTGAAGAAAGGCCACAAGAGCCCGGTTGCATTCTTCCGGCCGCTCTTGCTGGATCCAGTGTCCCGCACCTTCGAGCCACTCGATGTGGCGTAAGTGGGGAACGACCGGTCGCATGCGTTGTTCCAGCTGTTCGCGATCCATTCCTGCGATTACCAGGTCCTGGTCGCCCACGATGAACAGGGCAGGAATTTTCACCACCGGGTCGACGTTTTCCATTAGTTCGTGATTACGGTCAAAGTTGCGGTAGTAGTTGATGCCACCGCGGAAACCCGCCCGGCTGAATTCCCCGACATAATATTCGAGATCCTCTTCACTCAACCATTGCGGCAGAGTTTTTGGCATTCCCCAGCGGCCGATCCAGCCGCCGGCATCCTTGTGCTGATCCGTGATGATGGGTGCGTGCCTGGGTGTGTCCGGAGAACTGTAAAGCATACGCAGCAATCCTTCCGGATTGGCATCATATTCCGCCTCCGCAACACCGGGTTCCTGGTGGTAAAGAATGTAGTAAAAACGATCGCCGTGACGTTGCTTCCAGATTTTCGTTGGCGCTTCCCGCGGTGGCCCGAAATACGGCACGCTCAGTGCAGCTACGGCCCGGAAACGATTCGGGTGCAGCAACGCCGCGTGCCAGGCCACTACCGACCCCCAGTCGTGCCCAATGATGGCGGCCTGGTCCGCCCTGGCCTCATCAACAATCCCGACCATGTCGGCTGCCAGATGCACAATGTCGTAAGCACGAACGTCAGAAGGCGCATCGGTATCGCCGTAACCTCTCATATCGGGGGCAATTACGTGGAAGCCGGCCCCGGCCAGTGCATCAATCTGGTGCCGCCAGGAATACCACGATTCCGGCCAGCCGTGCGCCAGAATGACCAGCGGATCACCGGCTTCACCCGCTTCGGCGATCCGCATGCGCAGACCGTTATTCGTAATTATCCGGGTCCGGGTCATCATCACCCGGCTGTCGCCGCGGCCCTTACTCGCTGGCGTTCCGCTTCTTATAACGGCGTATCGCCTCGTTGAAACGCTCGGCAATCCGCTCCTCCATATCTACGGAATAATTGAATGATGAAATAATCGCCTGTTTGTTGCCTTCGGTGTTTTTCGGGTGATCTTCAGCCGCATGGAGACAGTCGCGAAAGACCCCCACATCAGCCTGAAAGGCTGCAATCTGCGCCTTCGCTTCTTTCAGCCGATCGTAGCTGGCATCCTCAGCAATTTTATCCGGTGATGCGGGCAGGACGCATTTTTGTGCGTCAGCGGGAAGCACCACTTTATACTCTTCCGCATCGTCCTGAGCCTGGACTGAATGGAACAGGAAACCGGCTGCAACAAAAATAAAAACTCGTTTCACGCTAAAACTCCTCCGTAATCCAGTCGCGATTATATATGAAAGTTCCGGCACGGTTGACATTGCCTCCACAACAATTGAGTCTTACCCGCTGAACTGCAATCCGGGGTATTAGTGTGGTGTCCAATTCAACCCAAAAACATTTGGCGGCACTGTGAGTCACAAGCCAGGTATATGAACCTTATCAAGGACGTTGCGCAGGCCATTCTGGATGGCTTCAACCGGCATTACGAATTGTTCCGGAAGTACAGCCAGGAAGGCAAGCTGTGCTTTGAGGAGGCGGATTGGGTTCGCTCCACCGATGCCAGCGCGAAGCGTATCTTGGGTTACGAGGAAAGGGTAAACAAAACCGTGGCGGCGCTGCACCGGAACTACCCCGAAGCCGGCGATGATTATGAACTGTGGCCAAGAATCAAGATTTCCTTTATTGGAAAACTGATGGGACACCTCCAGGCTGAATGCGCTGAAACATTTTATAATTCAGTTGCTTGTAGGATGCTTCATAGAGATTACTATAACAGCAAATACATCTTCTGGCGTCCCGTTATCAGTACCGAACACCTTGAGGGCAGCAAACCGACCTACCGCAGTTATTACCCGGTCAGTGATGGCCTGAGACGATGTATCCTGGAGATTGTCACCAACTTCGGCCTGTGCAACCACTGGAGAAATCTGCGCCAGGATGTCCGTTATATTGAACGCGCTTTGCTGCGGCGCCGCAGGCCGGGCTGGAAGGCCCAGCCAAATTTCCAGATCCAAGTGCTGGACAGCCTGTTCTGCCGCAACAAGGCGGCCTATATTGTCGGGCGGGTGGTCAACGGCGATATCCGGCAACCCTTCGTCGTGCCCATCCTGCACAACGCTGACGGCGCCATTTATGCTGACTCCCTGTTAATGCGGCAAAAGGACGTCGCGATCCTGTTCAGTTTTTCGCGGGCCTATTTCCTGACCGACATGGAGGTGCCATCGGCCTATGTGTCTTTTCTGCTTTCCATCATGCCCCAGAAGTCCGTGGTGGACCTGTATGCGATGCTCGGCCTGCAAAAACAGGCCAAAACCCTCTTCTACCGCGAACTGCAGCATCACCTGAGCCATTCCAGGGATAACTTCCAGCTAGCGCCTGGGGTGAAGGGCATGGTCATGCTGGTGTTTACGCTGCCGTCATTCCAGTTCGTATTCAAACTGATCATGGACAGATTCGACCCACCCAAAACCATCACCCGCGAAGAGGTCAAGGGCAAGTACCAACTGGTCAAGAATCACGACCGTGTCGGGCGCCTGGCGGACACGCTGGAATATTCCAATGTCGCCATTCCCCTGCACCGGATCGACCCGGAGCTGCTCAATGAATTGCGTGAACGCGCGGCCGGTTCCATAGAGGAAATCGGCGACAAACTGATCATCAGTCATATCTATATCGAACGCAGAATGGAACCCCTGGACAAGTACCTCGCTAACGCCGGCAAGGATGAGCGCAAGCACGCCATCGGCGAATACGGTAACGCCATACGGGACCTGGCCGGCGCCAACATATTCCCGGGTGACATGTTGAAGAAGAACTTCGGCGTCACCCGCCTCGGTCGCGTGGTGTTCTACGACTACGACGATATCTGTTACATCACACAATGCAACTTCCGCACGATTCCCCCTGCCCGCGGTTATCAAGACGTCATATCAGCTCTGCCCTGGTATTCAGTAGAAGAAGACGACGTATTCCCTGAGTCTTTCGGCCCCTTTTTCTTTGCCTCTGCAAAGGACATGAAAATCTTCAAGCGCGAGCACGCCGAACTGATGACCCCCGCCTGGTGGAACCAAGTCAAGGGAAACATCATCAATGGAGACCTGGCCGACGTCTTCCCCTACCCCAAGAAGCGCCGCTTCAAATACCGCTACGGTGGCTAGCCCTGACCGCTTACAATAACAGGTCGGATGCTCGACACCTGGAGCAATTGTGAGCAGTTTATTCCACGAGCTTAAGAGAAGAAACGTCCTCAAAGTCGGTGCGGCTTACGTGGTGCTGTCCTGGTTGCTGGCGCAGGTAGCAGAGATGGCGGCCGAGACGTTCGCCGCCCCCGGATGGGTCATGAAGATGCTGGTTACCTTGCTGGCTCTTGGGTTGCCGCTGGCCTTGTTCTTCGCCTGGGCTTTTGAACTCACACCAGAAGGTCTGAAGAAAGAAAAAGACGTAGACCGCAGCAAATCCATCACCCATGAGACCGGGCGCAAACTCGACTTCACCATCATCGCGGTGCTGGTCCTTGCGCTTGGCTATTTTACTTTTGACAAGTTTATGCAGGATCCTGAGCGAGTAACAACGACGACTCAGACAGCAGAAGACACCGTGCCCAGCCCGCTTGAAAAATCCATCGCTGTATTGCCCTTTGTCAACATGAGCGACGATCCCGCTAACGAATATTTCTCCGACGGCATCTCCGAGGAAATCCTCAACTCGCTGGCCAAAGTGAGAGGCCTCAAGGTTGCAGGCCGCACCTCTTCATTCGCCTTCAAAGGCAAGAACCTGGACCTGCGCCAAATCGGCCAGACCCTGGGCGTGGAGCATATCCTGGAAGGCTCAGTGCGCAAGGCCGGCACCAAAGTTCGTATTACCGCCCAGTTGATAAAGGTCGACGATGGCTTTCACTTGTGGTCAGAATCCTACGACCGGGAA
The DNA here is from genome assembly GCA_022565025.1 of Pseudomonadota bacterium. Taxonomy (GTDB): domain Bacteria; phylum Pseudomonadota; class Gammaproteobacteria; order Xanthomonadales; family SZUA-36; genus JAJRRA01. The sequence continues at coordinate 4,386 of JADFKH010000031.1, read as the reverse complement.
CTGACCGACATTTTTGCCATCCAGGATGAAATCGCCACTGCGATTCTTGTTCAGCTCAAAGCGTACTTGATCGGGGAAGAGCCACCCCTGGTAAGCACCGCTCGCACCGACTCGCAGGCCTATGATTTCTACTTGCTGGCAAAACAACGCTTGTACGAGCGCAGCCGGCTGCCGCTGGAAGCCGCTGTAGACCTGCTGGACAAGGCGATTGCCATTGACCCGGATTACGCACCGGCCCATGCCCAACGGGGAATCGTTGCATTGCTGCTGTCCGATAACTCCTACGGAACCATTCCGAATGTGATAGCCGAGAAACAAGCCAAAAATCACCTGGACCATGCGCTGCGCCTCGATCCGCAACTGGCCGAGGCCTGGGCGGGTTTGGGCCTGTATCACACCAACCGGCCCGCCGAGCAGGAGCGGGGCATCGAGGTACTCGAAAAGGCACTGGCGATAAATCCCAACCTGATCAATGCCGCCAATTGGCTGCAGAAGGCCTATATCGAAACAAACCAACCGGCAGCAGCGCTCGAGCTATTGGAGCAGATAATCCAGCGCGATCCCCTGTACAAACCCGGTTTCATGAACCTGGTTATGACATACGGCCTGATGGGGCGATTGGATGATGCCATCGCGCTGCGCGACAAAACACAACCGTTTATGCCTGGCGATCCCACTCTGGCATTGGTCGAGTCCATGATCAGTTTTAACCGGGGTGATACCAGCGCCGGGCTGAAACACGCTGAGACAGCCCTGCGACTGAACCCGAATGACAGTGCCTATCGTATTTACTACAGCCTGGGTCTTGGAGCTACCCACCAATATGAAAAGCTTGCTGGAGAAGGCTATCGTGGCTGGAAAATCAAAGGCTTGAGGAATCTGGGGCGGACCGAAGAGGCCTCCATCCTGGCCTATCAAATTGCTGCTGAGGGGGACCTGCAACGTTTTTTTACCTTTCTTAACGCCGCTGATCGTTCGGATGAGTTGATCTTCTACCTTGAAGAACGCTGGGCGGACCTGCAGGCTTTCGAACGGGATTTTCCTTCCAGCGGCTACTGGGGATACCCTCAGATGACCGATATCGCCCTGGCCTACCGCCGAGCCGGCCAAGCGGAGAAATTCAACGATGCCATGATGCGCCTTCGAAGGGCGCATGACTCCCTGATTTCCCAGGGTATCGATAACCGCTATTTCTGGATGATTGAAGCGGCCTACTACGCGCTGGCCGATCAGCAGGCAAAGGCCCTGGAGTTCCTGGCGGCAGCCATAGACGGCGGCGTAATTACTTCAAGCCGGATCAGCGACGACCTGCCTTTCTTCAAGGATCTGGAGGGGATTGCCGAGTATGAATCCATCCAGTCGCGCATGATCGAACACCTCAAGCACGAGCGCGCCCAGTTGGGCCTGGAGCCCCGGTCGGGCTAAAGTCGTCTACCCGATCCAGTCCACTACTGCGCGGGCCCAGCTTGCGCCGTCTTCCTCCTGGATGAAGTGATGGCCCTGCAGGGTGATGTGGGGCTGGCCCTTGGTGCCGGGAACCAGTTTCTTAAAAGCACGATCGCCGCCACCGGTGATCGGGTCACTGTCCGAGAAACACATCAGCGCCGGTTTGTTCCATCGCATCAACTCTTGCCAGGCCCGGCGGTTGTCCTGCGCGCCCGGGTCGTCGGGATCGGTGGGAACCAGCAGCGGGAACTGCCGTGCACCGGCTTTGTATTCTTCGCTAGGGAATGGCGCGCGGTAGGCTGCGATTTCTTCCTCGTTCAGGCTGCCGTGGCCGAACAGGTTCACGATGCTGCCGGTGTCAAATTCCTCGTTTTCCTGGCTGAACCTCCGCCAGCGTTCAAAGGCTTCTGAGCTGCCCTCCTCACCGGTGGGCAGAAACGTGTTGGCAAGAGAAAAGCGGGCAAACAGATCTGGATCCTCCGCCAGCACGCGTAAACCAATCAGCCCGCCCCAGTCCTGGCCCAGCAAGGTGATGTCCCTCAGCCCGACCCCATCGATCCAGTCTTTCATCCACCGCACGTGCTTTTTGTAGCTGTAATCACTGCGCTGCGATGGTTTGTCCGAACGCCCGAATCCGACCAGGTCCGGGGCAACAGCGCGGAAACCCGCCGCCGTGAACAGCGGGATCATCTTGCGGTACAGGTAACTCCAACTGGGCTCACCATGCAGGCACAGGATAACGGCGCCATCGCGGGGCCCTTCATCCACATAATGGATGCGCAAACTGCCAAGGTCCTCATCCTGGATTTCCTGGTAGCGGGGTTCGAAGGGAAAGCCGGCAAGGTTTGCAAAACATTCATCAGGGGTGCGCAGTACGCTCATGATCGCTCCTTTGGTAAGCCGAGCGGGTCGCCCGTTGGCGGCGCCACCGGGCCAGGATACGGTAGCCCATCAAGACCGTTAGAATACAGATATAAATCGAGGGCTCGAGAATATCTTCCTTGACCTGCCAGTAGAAATGCCACACTCCCAGACCGGCAATGACGTAAACCAATCGGTGGAGCTTTTTCCAGCGCCTGCCCAAACGCCGCATCATGCCATTGGTCGATGTTAAAGCCAGCGGCAACAGCAACAGCAGGGCGCTCATCCCGAGTGTAATGTAAGGCCGCTCAACAATGTCTTCCACGATCACCGGAATGTCGAAACGCTGATCCAGTCCTGCATAGGTGAGGAAATGCATCAGTATGTAGAAAAAAGTGAACAGCCCCAGCATGCGCCGAAACCGAATCAACCAGTTCAGTCCGGTTAATTTCCGCAGCGGGGTAACCGCCAGCGTGATCAGCAGGAAATTCAGCCCCCACTTGCCCAATCGATGGATCAATTCTTCTATCGGGTTGGCTCCCAGGCCCAAACCGGCCAGGCCGAATATCTCCAGACCCAGCTTGCCCAGTGGCGCCAAGCACGCCAAGAACACCAGGACCTTGAGTGCGCGGATGTTTTTAGCCGTCATTCTTTCAACACAGCCCGGCTTTTCAAAAGTGCTTGCGCAAGTCCAGACCCGCGTAAAGCTGCGCGACCTGATCGGCATAACCGTTAAACATCAGCGTGGGCTGCTTGGCGGCAAACAAGCCCCCGCCAATGCGCCGTTCACGGGCCTGGCTCCAGCGTGGATGGTCAACTTCAGGATTCACATTGGCGTAGAAACCATATTCACGGGGGGCCGAAATCTGCCATGAATTGCGTGGCTGACGGCGGGTAAATTCGATTTCCACGATGGACTTGATACCCTTGAAGCCGTATTTCCACGGCATGACCAGCCGCAGAGGCGCACCGTTCTGATTGGGCAACGTCCTGCCGTATATACCAACAACCATCAGTGTCAGCGGGTGCATGGCCTCATGGATGGTCAGGCCTTCAACATACGGCCAATTCAGGACGCGCCGCCGCTGCCCGGGCATCTGTTTTGGATCATACAGGGTCTTGAAGCGAACATACTTCGCATCGGAGTTCGGACTGAACCGCTTTAGCAGGTCGCCGAGCGGAAAGCCGACCCAGGGTACTACCATGGACCAGGCCTCAACGCAGCGGTGCCGGTACACCCGGTCTTCAAGTGTATGAGGGCTGACGATGTCCTCGTAATGATAGTCCCCGGGTTGGTCGCACTCACCGGAGACTTTGACCGTCCACGGCCGGGTCACGAATGCCTGGGCATTCTGGTAAGGGTCCTCTTTGCCCGTACCGAACTCATAGAAATTGTTGTACGTAGTGATGTCCTGCCAACTGTTCGGCTTCTCATCGGTGCTGTACGGACCAGGAACGGTTTCCAGATCGCGCACGTCAGCCAGCAATCGGCCCGGCAAAACAACCGAGGCGATCCCAGCACCGGCTACCAAGCCCGTCTCGCGGAGAAATTGCCGGCGATTCAGATAGTTGGTTTCACTGGTAATTTCCCAGGAGCGAATCGCGTTACTTGATTTCATGGCCCGATCCATTTTGAGTTCCATCATTAGACCCGTGATTAGACCATAACATTACATCGAAGCTCTGGCACGACCGCACCACTTCCCGCAACCAATGTGATCCAAAAGTGACAGGGCGCCGCATTTGACTACATAGGGTGTAGAATTTCATTTATGAACAAAAGAATACGTAAAGAGAACATCGTGCAAGCAGACACCCCGGATGGTCAGCGAGCTGGCGAGGCGATGATTGAGGCAATCGAAAATCAAATTCGGGATAACGATCCGCCTGAAACCAGAATAACTCTTGATAGATTAATATCATTGGGCGAATCGAGAGAAAACGCCATGAGGTATATAGCAAGCGTCCTTTCGGTAGAAATATTCGAAGCTCTCAAGTACAAAACTCCTTACAATGAAGAGCGTTATGTTATGAATCTCAAGAATCTTCCAGAGTTACCGTTTGACTAGCTCTGCTCCT
>JADFKH010000209.1 GCA_022565025.1 Pseudomonadota bacterium | reverse complement strand
GCCTTGGCGGTCGCGTGCAAGCGAACCCAAGCACGCGGTGTGACGATGGACGTGCTGGACCGAGGCGGCAGGGAATACGACGGTGTTCAAGCCGGCGGAGGACACGCCGTTATCGACCCTTTATCTGGCGAAGGTTGCTTTGGAAGCAGGCATTCCAGACGGGGTGATCAATGTTGTGCCGGGCATTGGGGCCGTGACCGGCGCGGCGCTGGTCACGGCTGTTCAAGACGCACCCCAACTTGAGCACAAGATCACGGGCACAATACATATTCCCAAGAAGTTTCTCGGGGGATGCGACGACTCGGAGTTCTACATGGCGCCTCTTGCGGGCGACTGCCTCATGCCCGAGATCAACCCGGATGATTACGTGCTCGTCTCGCCGGCCGCGGCGCCCGAGGCGGGCGATTTCGTCATCATTTGGCTGGTGAAGGGCAAGCCGATGGCCAGAAAACTGGCGACGGCAACAATACCGGCCACCGTCCATCCGTGCGGGCCCATGGGGTCGAGCAGGCTGGCATCCATAGCGGCTAATTGCACTGAAACCTCGGACCACCCGCCGAGGTGGTTCAATGCAGCAATAGGAATGAGTACCAGGGCCAGCAACATCAATACACCCTGCAACACATCGGTGTAGGCCACTGCCTTGAACCCGCCGGTCGCGGTATACACCACCGTGACCAAAGCACCCAGGCCCACACCCCAGCGATAATCCATGTTCAAGAATGTGCCAAAAGCCTTGCCGGCTGCAACCATCTGGGCGGCTGCATAGGCACCTACCATCAGCAGGATGATGGCTATGCTGATCAGGCGCAGCACATGCCGGTGATCGTTGAACCGGCTTTCCAGATAATCCGGCACGGTGATCGAGCCATACTCATCCGTTGCCCGTTTCAAACGTCGCGCCACCACCATCCAGGACAGTGCAATACCAATAACTTCCCCCGCCACCACCCACAAGGCGTGCACACCTACCAGATAAGCCATCCCGGTCAGGCCCAACAACAACCAACCGCTTTCACCCGTGGCATTGGTCGAAAAAGCCACCACCCACCAGGGCAGCTGCTTGCCTGCCACGTAATAGCCCTGCATGGAATTGCTTTCACGGCGGCTCCACAGGGTAATGACGATCAGAACGGCTAGAAAGCAGGCAAATACGACCCACATGATGGTACCCGCGCCCACCTTACGGTTTCTCGCGCAGCAACAACAGGTTCCCTTGCTCGATTTTCTGATCCAGTTCGCCAAGGGCTTCCCGCACCGATCTCATGTCACTATCGCTGCCGGCTACGGAGCGCCAGTAACTGAACAGCCCCAAGCGCTGAACCAGCTGTTCTTCCGACAACTGACCGAGGTACAGGGCCTTGCGCTCCGGCAGCAAGCGTACGCCGGAATCCCACATGCGAACCGTCAACATGCTGCCCTTCGCCTGCAGATTCTTGCGCATCAGCAACTCCTCGGAACGCCCCTGGTATGCCCGGCCCAACAGGGGGAGCGAAGCCTGGTCTGGTTCGGGATTCAGGGCTTGCAGGATCCAACGCCAGTCCGATTCGGGCACGCGCTGCCAACCGGCTTGTGCCAGCAGTCGAGCGATTTCGTCCGGATTGACCCCGATCTGCGCATTGAACCGCCTTGATGCCACTGAAGCGAGGCTGGTCCGCTCCTTCGGCAAGTTCTGCCATTCACTGTTCCACCAATGCTCTTCCCCGATTTCACGCTCCGCAATTGCAGTCTGGAGAAGATTCAGGTCTGTGCTCGAGTGCTCCTGTACTTGCCAGGCAAACAAAACCAGGAAGGCGCCATAAAATATCAGGCTGGCGATCCCGCCGGAAAATCGCCGCTTGGCTCGCTGCCGGTAGGCAATGCCCACTACCGTCGTCCAGGCAAGGCCGAACACAATACCCATCAGTGCTCCGCTCAACCATTCCATGCCCAGGTAAATCCGCGACAGGGTAAGTAAAATCAGCATCAGTGCGGCGGCGATGTAAGGCCACTGCCGGTACCGGCGCCTGAGTTCCCCGGCCTCCATCACGGCAAAGAACGACAGGACAACCGTGATCAGGTTCATGGCCGCGCTGGGTCCCTTTATGGCCTGGTCCGTCAATTCAATCACCTGTGGCGTAGTGCGCAGGCTCCAGGACAGGAGCAAGTGAATCAGAGCGCCGCCCACGATGGCAATGAACCAGTGAATAGCCGCACTGTAACGCCGCGCACCATAAAGCCACAACAGCAGGGCCACCGCAGAAAAAATTGGGACCGGCCACCGGGACAGCTGTGCAATGGCGACCATCACCGGATCCGCCAGGTGATTGCGAAGCGACAGCGCAAGGTTTTGCACCGCTTGGTCCATTGCCTGGGGCTGCTCTGAAAACGGCGACAGCAACAGCAGCATCAGCAGTCCCCAGAACAGGACAACCAGTAAAATGCCCAGCATGGAGACCGACAATACGTCAGGGTGCGACGGGTCGAGCAATGGTCCGGCAACCCGGCCCAATACCGGGTGCCGGCGGCTCCAGCGTATTGCATGACGCAACCAGTGAGCCGAGCGACTGGCCAGAGGTTCATAGACCAGGCGCATCAGCCACCAGGTCAGCCACAGGACCACGACCAGTATGACCAATATGACGGTCAGCCGGCCGGTGTACTCGGAGGCTACTTCCAACGACGCACCGAACAGCACGCCTGGCAGCAAAAACAAAGGCGCCCAGCTAATACAGGCCGGGATATCCACGCTCAGAAATCGGGATGGCTTCATGCCCATCATGCCTGCAACCGCCGGGATGATCGGCCGCAGTGGACCGATAAACCGGCCCGCCACCAGGCTCTTGGCACCGTGCGAGCGGAAAAACCGCGTTCCGCGCTCCATCAAACCCGGATAGCGGGAAAAAGGCCAAAAGTCCATCAGGTGGCCACCAAAGCGGTGGCCAAGCAGGTAACTCATCGAATCACCCAGTAAGGCCCCGCATGATGCTGCGATCCAGATCGGGATCAAGTCCAGCAATCCCAGGCCAATCAAGGTACCCACACCAAACAAAATCACGATACCCGGGAGGAGGAGGCCAATCAGCGCCAGGGATTCGAAAAATGCGACCAGGAATACCATGGCAACACCCCAGCCCGGATGGGCATTGAGCCAAGCAAGCAGTTCCTGTGTCCAGTCTGATTCCATAGCTGTTTTACACGCTAAAAGCTGGCAAATGCCTCGCTGGCCGCGGCAATCGTCGCCGCAATGTGATCATCCGTGTGTGCTGATGAAATAAAGCCGGCTTCAAAAGCCGACGGCGCCAGGTAGACACCACGCTTCAGCATCGAGTGAAAAAAAACCTTGAATGCATCAGTATCGCAGTTGCCTACTTCGGTCAAATTCACGACCTGTTTCTGGGTGGTAAACAGGAGCCCAAACATCCCGCCGACACAGCTAGCAAGAAACGGAACACCCGCATCATCGGCGGCCTCCTGGATGCCAGCGGTCAACCGCAAAGCGCGGGCGGTGAGATCATCGAAAAAACCGGGTTGGGAAATCAGTTCCAGATTGGCCAGGCCAGCAGCCATGGCGACCGGGTTGCCTGACAAGGTACCGGCCTGGTAGACCGGGCCGCTGGGTGCAACCATCTCCATGTACTCCTGCTTACCGCCGAATGCACCAACCGGCATTCCCCCGCCAATGACTTTGCCGAAAGTGGACAGGTCCGGCGTGATGCCATAAAGGCCCTGGGCGCCTTCCAGGGCGACGCGGAACCCGGTCATCACCTCGTCGAATATCAGCAGACAGCCGTGTTCGTCACAGGCTTCCCTCAGGCCTTGCAAGTACCCTGCCACGGGTAGAATGCAGTTCATGTTTCCAGCGACCGGCTCGACGATGATCGCGGCAATGTCAGCTCCGATCGACTCAAGACATTTGCGCACTGCTGCCAGGTCGTTGTACGGCAGGGTCACCGTCAGATCTGCCGTTGCTCGCGGCACACCCGGTGAATTCGGCACGCCCAGGGTCAGGGCGCCACTGCCCGCCTTGACCAGGAAACTGTCAGCGTGGCCATGGTAGCAGCCCTCAAACTTGATGATCTTGTCGCGCTTGGTGGCCGCCCGCGCCACGCGAATCGCACTCATTGTAGCCTCGGTGCCTGAATTGACCATACGCACCATGTCCATGGCTGTCACCAACGCGCACAGGCGCTCCGCCATCTCGACCTCGGCCGCGCACGGCGCGCCGAAACTGAGGCCACGGGTTGTGGCTTCGTGTACGGCCGCGATGATCTCGGGGTTTGCGTGTCCGGTGATCATCGGCCCCCAGGAACCGACGTAGTCGATATACTCCCTGCCCTGGACATCATAGAGACAAGCTCCCTCGGCACGCTCAATAAACACCGGGTCGCCCCCTACACCGTTGAAAGCGCGAACCGGTGAATTAACGCCGCCAGGAATGCAAATGCGGGCACGGGAGATTAATTCCTGGTTTTTGTTCATGGTATTGATGCTCGTTGGATGATCGGGGGCAGAATATCCATTTTACCCTCAATCATGCGTAAAATATTTGGCTTCGCGGTTTATTGTGCGCCGAAGACATGGCAAACTACGCATCCTCTTCCGACAGGTGTTTCTTAGAGTGAACGACGACGGTTTCAAAGTCTGGATGTGTATTATATGCGGCTGGATTTACGAAGAAGAAAAGGGCTGCCCCGAGGAGGGCCTTGCGCCCGGCACGCGCTGGGAAGACGTGCCTGAATTCTGGGTATGCCCGGATTGCGGCGCCGCCCGGGCCGGCGATGCCGGTGACGGCGAC
>JADFKH010000208.1 GCA_022565025.1 Pseudomonadota bacterium | reverse complement strand
CATAGGCCTCGGAGACGGGGAGGCGACATATCGTGAACGTGAGCACTTGCCCGCGCCCCGCAGCTCGCTTCCATTCGAGCTTATCGCTCATGCATTCAGTACAGATAATTCGGGGATAAAACTGCCGATGGCCGCATTTCGTGCAGCTTTGCAGCAGCAACTCGTGCTTACGGCAGCCTTCCCACCAGGCCGCCGTCTCCGGCCTCGGGCGTGGAATGAACTTCTGAGCGGGGCCCGTCATCAGCTCCGCTCCCGGCCAAGGATCAGTGTTGCATGGCTCGACATGATGCCTCCCTGGCCGTGTACCAGCGCAGTTTCTGCGTTCTTGACCTGGCGCGCACCGGCCCTGTGTTGAAGCTGCGTTACTGCTTCGGTGAGGGCAAACATGGAGCCCGGGTTTCCCGGATGGCAGTGGGAAAGCAAGCCTCCGTTGGTATTCATCGGCAGTGAACCCTCAAGACCTGTTTCACCGGCTTCGACAAAGGCGCCAGCCTCACCCTTCGGGCAAAAACCAAGGTCTTCCAGTTCGATCAGCACAACGGGCGTGAAACAGTCGTAGATCTGGGCGACATCGATATCGTCAGGGCCCAGACCGGCCATTTTGAAAGCCCTGTGACCCGATTCCACGGCAGCCGAAACTGTGAGGCTCCTCGCCTGGCTGATGTGTTCATGACTGTGCCCTTCGCCTGCACCGAGGACATAGACCGGGTGGTGTGGGAAATCTCTCGCCCGTTCGGCGGATGTAAGGATGACAGCAGCTCCGCCATCCGAAACCAGGGAACAGTCCAGCAGGTGCAAGGGATCAGCGATCAGCCGTGAATTGAGCACGTCTTCTACTGAAATCAGCTCCCTCATCTGTGCATTGGGGTTCAGTGCAGCGTGTTTTCGACCACTCACCGCAACGGCAGCGAGTTGTTCCGGGGTAGTGCCATAGGCATCCATGTGCGCCCGCGCTATCAATGCGTAGAACGCCGGAACGGTGGGGCCGTATGGGATTTCAAACTCAGGATGGCCGGTCGAGGCCTGCATTTTCATCGCCTGCTCACGTGACAGGCCGGTACGCAGGCTGTCAGCCAAAGTGATCAGCACCGTCTCGCATACACCGCTTGCGATGGCCGTTGCAGCGTGGTGCAGACTCGAGAGAGTCGTTCCGCCGCCTGCGTTGGCGCTTACGCAATAACGGGGAAAGATCTGCAGGTACTCGGCGATTACCTCGGCATGATACATGTAGGGCTCAGCCATTGAATTACAGGTCACCAGGCCATCGACCTGGTCTTTTGAAATCCCGGCATCATTCATGGCACGTCGAGCGGCATCTACACACAGTGCGGTGGCGCCGAAGTGAGGGACTTTTCCCACTTCGGTTTCAGCGGCGCCGACGATGGCCACTTTTCCGCGCAGTGAATCCATGTATGCTCCTGATCAGGCCGCCGGGAAGCGAACCGTGGCCTTTCCTGGCGTGATTACCTCATCCGCCTCGTTCTTGATGTGGAGGTCCAGCTTGACTTCACCTGTCTCTGGGTCCGAAGAAATGACTTTGCCGCCAGAGCGCAATTCGTCGCCGGTAAAAGCCGCTTTTCGGTTCGAGTACTCGAAAGAAACCAATTGGCCCTCTTCATCCAGCCAGTCCAGCACACATTGAGTCAGCCAGTCACCCATCAGCGGGCCGGCGACAACCAGGCCGGGGTAGCCTTCAATTTCGGTGGTATAGGGGTAATCGAAGTGGATGCGGTGTGCATTCCAGAGCGCTGCGTTATACAAAAAAAGCTGGATGCTATCACAGACGTACTGCCGTTCGGGCAGCGGGTCTCCTGGCCTTATGTTTACCATTCTCGACATCTCAATCAACGCAGAATCCGGGTTGTTTTTTCCGTAAGAATCGTCTCTCCGGATTCGCTCTCGACTTCGGTGGTGATTTCGTAAAATATCAACGGACCCTGAGAGCCTTTTTTTTCATAAATAGCCGTCAAAGTGCGCTTGGCTACCAGTACGTCACCCGGATAGACAGGCCTGTGGTAATCAATTTTCCAGCCGCCGGCCATGGCGCGCTTGAGCGGGAATTCAGGTAGAAATGAATCCATGAAAACTCCATCAGGAGACAACTGCTCCATTTCCACGACACCCCAGAATAGTGCAATGTGGAACATGGGCGGCGCTTCCTCACCCGCCAGAAATTTTTCCTGACGATGTCCCGTTGCAATTGAATACTTGCGAATGTCCCGACGCGTGACCAACTCCTTCTTCGGTGGCGCCGATTTACCGATGTTCGACAGCAACTCAGGGGTGAGCAATGTGCTCATTTTTGCATCTCCCCGGTCAAAAGGGAATATCCAAGTTCAGGTGCCTGTGTGAAATCCGCCAGTCACCGTCTTCTTTTACGACTTCATCCCGATAAATTCCACTAATAATGACATTGATTTCACCGTTTTCCACCGAGGTAACCACCAGGCTGGAGAACACCGTTGCCGCCCTGTTCCCTTCAGCTTCAAAAAAGAAATTGGAGATGACATGCCTGCGCACGTCCGTTTGTGACGCCAGAGTATCTGACATCAGTTTAATAATGGCCTCACGTCCTTTAAACGGGCCGACTTCTCCGCTTCCGGTGATGTTGACCAACATACTTGCATCGACCGTGAAACAATGTTTGAGAACATCCAGCTTGCGTTCGTCGAAGCAGTACGCAGCCCGGCTCAGCAGTTCATGGATGGCTAGCTTGTCTGATGATTTCACTGTTCGCCTTCTACATTTGTGGGTGAAAAATCAACCCCGCTGACTAAAACCCGCCAGGTTCAGCATTTCGTCATAAAAAAGTCCGCGCGCCCGCGGCAAACCCAGTCGCTTGTCAAAATAAGCCGCGGTGCGCAAGCCGATCAGCATGGCGTAGGAGATTTCCGCGTAGTCTGCGGCTCTCGAAGAGCCACAAGGTGATTGTGCGAAGAGCTCGCTCAGGTAGGCCTTGCAAAAGCGGTCCAGCTCCGTTTTTTGATCGCGTAACTGGCTGTCGTGCACCGCCACTCCAAAACACTCGAGCATGAAACCGATTTCAGAGCGGGTGATGCCCTTGCCAGCGAAAAAAAGGTCCGCCAGTAGTTCCAATTGACGCTCAGGCTCTTCGGTCACAAAGCTCTTGATGCGCTCAACGATTCTCTGCGCGACGTTGTCGAAGTAGTACTCAAGCAGTGTATCCTTGCCAGAAAAATAATAGAGCAGGTGACTGGCGGTCATTCCCGCCGTCCGCGCCACGTCACGCAATGTGGTTTTCGCGTACCCCTTGGAGATGATGCAATCATGGAAAGCGGCCAGGATTCGCGCGCGACGTTTGACACCACGGGTATTTGACAAGGCGACAGCTTGTCTTGAATGAGTATTTGAGTCCATCAGCGTCTTATTTACTAATTACAACTTGCATGACTCTCCTCCGTCAATCACGAAAACGCTGCCCGTAACAAAGTTGGACCTGGCCGATGCCAGATAGCAGATTAGCGGTCCGATTTCGCCGACCTCGCCCATTCTTCGTGCTGGAATCTTGCCCAGGCGCCGTTTGAGTATGTCCGGCGAATCCAGTACCAGCCGCTGTGCATCCGTTTCGAATGCGCCAGGTGCAATTGCGTTGACCTGAACTCCCTTGGTGGCCCATTCGGCCGCCAGCGCCTTGGTGAACTGCAGCAGCGCACCCTTGGATGAAGAGTAAGCCACCAGCATCGCTTTGCCGAGGATACCAGAAGTTGATGCGATGTTGATGATCTTTCCCGAGCCCTGTGCAACCAGGTGCCGACCCGCTGCGCGTGCCAGGGTTGCCGGCGCTTTCAGGTTCACCGCCATTACATCATCCCAGAGCTGGTCATCCTGTTCGAGGAAAAAACCGGCCGGTGCAATTCCCGCGTTATTGACCACGATATCCAGCCGGCCGAAGGCCTCGATTGCCTGATCGGGCAGTTTCGCTACGGCTTGCGCATCCTTCATGTCACACTGTCTGGCGCGGATATTACCCGGCGCCAGCGTTTCCAGTTTTTTCAGCTCATCCAGTGACCGGGCCACGGCCAGCACGCGCACACCCTCCTCGACCAGTGCGAGCACTGCCGCCTGGCCAAGTCCCCTGCTCGCACCGGTAACAATGGCGACTTGATCCTCGAGGTGGAGATCCATCATCTAATTCCCTTGGTGATCATATGACTTCTTCGGTCAGTTGACGGGCTATGCCAAGACGCAACACTTCGGACGCACCTTCGTAGATTCGCATGGGGCGAGCTTGGCGGTACAGGCGTTCAATCTTGGAATTCCTGACCAAGCCATACCGTCCCATCATTTGCACACAGCGGTCAACAACCCGGGATGCTGCTTCACTGGCGGCCAGTTTAGCCATTGAGGAGTGGTTCAGGGATGCTGCAGGATCATCCACCGCCAGCAAGGCCGCCCGGTAGGTAAGCAGCCGGGTCATTTCGACCTCGGTCCAGCAGTCTGCGAGCATTTGTGCCACCGGCCCCAGCCGGGCCAGTGGCCGGCCGAATTGGACCCGTGTCCGGGTATGGCGAACGGCTTCTTCCAACGCCGCCTGCGCCAAGCCCACTGCCGCCCCCGCAACCGAGACACGGAAGACGCCCAGCGTAGCAAGGACCAGGTTCAAACCCTGACCGTTATTACCCAGGCGAGCGCTCGCCGGTAGCACAACGTCGTCAAAATGCACATCGCCCAGTACGTGCGGTGCAATCAATTCCGGGGTGGGTGTCACCGACACTCCTGCTGCATCTGCGGGCACCAGCACCATGGAATATCCGGACTCCT
>JADFKH010000207.1 GCA_022565025.1 Pseudomonadota bacterium | reverse complement strand
CTTCTGTGACGGTCACGTTTTTGCTGGTGGAATCGCTGTCGCCGTCATTGTCGGTGACGGTCAGGCCGACCGGGAAGGTCCCGGCGGAGGCATAGGTATGGTCGGGGTTCTGCATGCTGGACATGGCGCCATCACCGAAGTCCCACGACCAGGATGCAATGGTGCCATCACTGTCGCTTGATTGATCTGTAAAACTGCAGCTCAGGTCGGTGCAGCTTGAGGTGAAGTCGGCTGTCGGGGGTACCTGGGCGGATTCAACCGTGACACGCCCGTTCATGCGGTTATCGCGGTTTGCTCCCGGAGAACTGTGAACGCTGCAGTAATACAGGATTTCGGCAGCCGAATTGAAGGTTCGTTCAAACACGAACGACGCTGCGATTGAGGATGCAAAACTGCCGTCATCTGCTTTTACGTCATGCGGGTTTCCGCCGGACGCATTGGTCCAGCGCACCGTGTCACCCACATCGATGGTGATGTCGTTGGGGGTGAAACGATTATCTTCGACCGCGACATCATGGGTTGCCGCTGTCGCTGCCAAAGGAAAAGCCGCCAGCCAAAGGGCTGCCAGGGGAATGGAACGCAGTTTCAACATAGCCCTGCTCCGCAATTTGAACGTTTTCACGCACTCGTCTACGACAAGACCTTACATTTAACATTAATCTTACATTAATTCCAAAGATGGCATTATTTTTGGTAAAGATGGAAAATCAGCGGTAACTGAAAGACATCAACCAGTGCGGGCCCATCAACCGGACAGTGGCGGACCGGTCAGGCGCTCAAAGGCTTCGCGGTATTTCGCGGCGGTGGCCTGGATAATGTTCGCCGGCAGCGTTGGCCCCGGTGGTTGCTTGTCCCAGTCCAGGGTTTCCAGGTAATCGCGCACGTATTGTTTGTCGTAACTGGGTGGGCTGGTGCCGGGCCGGTAGGATTCCTCGGGCCAGAAGCGGGAAGAATCGGGAGTCAGCACCTCGTCCATCAGGACCAGTTGCCCGTCTTCATCCAGGCCGAATTCGAACTTGGTATCCGCGATGATGATGCCGCGCGCTGCGGCGTGTTCAACCGCCTGTGCATAAATCTGAATGCTGATATCACGTACCCGTTCAGCCAACGGCCGCCCGATCAGCCTGGCAGTTTCTGCAAATTCGATATTCACATCATGCTGTCCCGCCGCCGCTTTACTCGACGGTGTGAAGATGACTTCGGGCAGGCGGTCAGCCTGGCGCAGACCCGGCGGCAACGCGATGTTGCAGATCGAGCCGGAATCCAGGTAGTCTTTCCAGCCCGAACCGATCAGGTAGCCCCGCACGATGGCTTCCAGCGGTAACGGCTTAAGCCTTTTGACGACGACGGCGCGATGCCTGAGCATTTGGGCAAGCTCCGAATCATCGATGACATCCACCACTTCGATGCCGCTGAGGTGGTTGGCAATGATTCCGGCCGTGCGCTTGAACCAGAAGTTGGAAATTCGGGTGAGAATTTCTCCTTTTCCGGGTATCGGGTCGGGCAACACCACATCGAACGCGGACAGGCGGTCGGAGGCCACGATCAGCAGGTGTTGATCATCAATGGCGAAACTGTCGCGTACCTTGCCCCTATGCACCAGCGGGTACTGTGTAATCCGTTCAGCATGGTAGTGGTTTTGCACGGTGGACAAAAAAACAAGCCCTCTGTGTCTTTTGGCTATGGGAGTTGAACTGCGGTAATTATATACTTCGTTCCAGCAATAAATAAGCAGTCGGATTTCCTGCAACTAATGGCTACACATTCTTTCAATATCCCGCGTCACTGGTGGGGAAAAATCATCGGTGGTTTGCTCGGCCTGTTTCGTGGTGGTTTGAGCGGTGCCCTGTTCGGCATCTTCCTGGGTCACATGGCCGATCGACTTCTGGCCGGCATTACCGGGGTGAGCACGACCAAGAAAACGTTTTTTGAAGCGTTATTTTCATCCTTGGGTCATCTAAGTAAAGCAGACGGCCAGGTAACCGAAACCGAGATTCGCATGGTCGAATCACTGATGCAGCGCATGCAGATCACCGGCGAGGATCGCCAGCGGGCCATCCGTTTTTTCAACCGGGGCAAACAAGCGGGATTCGATCTGGAAGCCGCCCTGCATTCTTTCGTAAAGTACTCAGTGGTGCGCCAGGACCTGCGGCTGATGTTCATGGAGATCATTGTTGAAGCCGCTTTTTCCAGCGGCAGGGTCAGCCAGGAAGAACACGCCGTGCTGCTGCGCATCGCACGTGCGTTGAGGATTCCCCGGCAGTTGTTCACCGCCATGTGTCAAGCGCGTGGTGCTCCCGCCAGCGGTTATGGCCAGGGAAGCTATGGCCAGGCCAGAAGCTACCGGGCAAGCAGCAGCAGTACCACCAGGACCATGGACCAGGCATACGCCCAATTGGGTCTGACCCGTAAGGCCAGCGATGGCGAGGTCAAGAAGGCCTACCGGAAACTGGTCAGTCAGTACCATCCTGACAAGCTTGTCTCCCGGGGCCTGCCCGAGGAGATGATGAATATCGCCAAAACCCGCGTCCGCGAAATCAACACCGCTTATGACCAGATCAAGCAGGCGCGGGGGTTTAAATAGTTGGGGGTGAAATGTGACAATGGCAGTATCACATTGAAGGAGTACTAGTTCGACCGGGGAAGTTCCGTCCCCCCGACAAACAGATTGCATCGCACATATCAGGTCTGCCAAGACGAGCCATCACAAAATCCTCCATTGTTCTTTGCAGAGTATTTTGTGTTGCACTGACCCGTTGAATCCACAATAGTCATTTTTATATATTCTTGTTTAGCTGTTTGAATATAAATCCGGGCGCCCATTTACTCAACATTTTTAGTTGTCCCGCTGGTCCTGGAGTTATTTCAAATTTATCATGTTTAAAACCCATCATAAATTTAGTGGCTAACTCATCGAGTTGCATCTTCGGAAATCCCTTGAGTTCTTGTACCATACTGGTATCAACCAGCGGAGGCATCAATTCGAATACCTTGATCCGTGTACCCTTTAATTGCCACCTTATGGATCTTGTCCAGGAGTGTATCGCTGCCTTTGTCGCGCAGTAAACCGGTGCGGCAGTCAAAGGAACAAAAGCAAGACCTGAAGAAACATTCACGATAGCCGCTTCTTTTGGTTCCAGTAGTAAAGGCAGAAAATAGTGAACCATTTTTAGTGCACCGCTAATATTGATATCAATCTCCTTCACTTGTTGCTCAATTGAGAGCTTGCCATTTTTGTAATCAAAGATATTAAATATTCCAGCATTATTTATTAGAATATCAATACCGTTGAAATCCTCTTTGCACTGTTCAAGCAGCGCCTTAATCTGTTCGTCACTGGTAACGTCACATTGGGCAATTTCAATTTTGGATAATTCTTGTTTAACTATCTCTAGTTTCTCAAGATTTCTCCCGCAAATAATCACCTTGCTTCCGGCATTTAAGAATGTTTTTGCCAGGATTAATCCGATGCCGGACCCGCCCCCGGTGATTAATACTTTCTTGTCGTTAGTTTGCATAACACACGCTCGAGTTGAGAAGATCCTGATGAAAGGCAGCCATATCGATTCTTTTGTTTTATTCGTTGTGGGGGTTTGTACATGGTGGGACCACGGCAGTGGTTTCGATTTCGACTTTGGCTGCACTCTCGATCAGCGCGGAAACTTCAATGACCGCCATGGCCGGATAATGCTTGCCAATGATTTCCCGCCAGATCCTGCCGATTTCCTTGGCGTGCTCAAGATACTCGGACCGGCTGGTGATGTACCAGGTCATTCTTACAATATGCCGGGGCTCTGCTTCTGCCTCGGCGAGAACGGCAACGGTATTCTTAAGGGTCTGCGCGACCTGACCCGCCATACTATCGGTCTGAATGACATTGGTTTCATCCCAAGCAATTTGGCCGGCAGTGAACACCAGACGCCCCTCTGCCGCTATACCGTTTGAATAACCGTGTGGCCGTGGCCACCCGGGCGGCAGGAGAATTCTCTGCGACATGGTTTTACCTCACATAGCTCTGATTCAGGTTTTTCCGGATCGTTTGCTGAAACGCTTGTATTCATTGCGGGCAATAATGACTTTCTGTACTTCACTGGCGCCTTCATAAATCCGCAGCGAGCGTATTTCGCGGTACAGTCGCTCAACCACCTGCCCGGATGTCACGCCCAGCCCGCCGAATAACTGCACGGCGCGATCGATTACCTTTTCTGCCTGTTCGGTTGAATGCAGTTTGGCCATCGCAGCTTCGCGGGTAACACGATCCTGGCCACCATCCTGTACCCAGGCAGAGCGGTAGACCAGCAGGGCACTGCTGTCGATATCCAGCGCCATGTCCGCAATCGATGCCTGGGTCATTTGCAACTCAGCCAGTGGCGCGCCAAACAGTTCCCGGCCAAGCACATGCGCCAGCGTCTCATCATAGGCGCGCCGCGCAAAACCGAGTGCGGCGGCGGCGACGGTGGTGCGGAACACGTCCAGCGTAGCCATCGCGACCGGGAATCCCCGTCCCGGTTCACCCAGCAATTGCTTGGCGGGTATCCTGCAGTCCTGAAAATCCAGGGTTCCAATGGGGTGCGGTGCTATGATATCGATGCGTTTACTGATCGTGAGACCGGGGGTGTCCGCCGCCACCACAAACGCACTCAGGCCCCTGGCGCCCGGCGCCTCAGCGGTGCGCGCAAATACGGTGTAAAAGTCGGCGATCCCGGCATTGGATATCCAAGTTTTTTCACCATTGAGAATATAATGATCGCCATCACGCTCAGCACGGGTTGTCATCGCGCTGACATCGGAGCCCGCCTGCTTCTCCGA
>JADFKH010000030.1 GCA_022565025.1 Pseudomonadota bacterium | reverse complement strand
GTGTGCTGAAACCAGCCTTCACCCAGCAAGATTTCGACCGCATCAAATTAAAAACCATCGAAGAGCTGATGCAGAACCGCAAGACGCCCCAGGGCCTGGCGGACCGGGCGATAAATGCCGTGCTTTTCGGGCCTGATCATCCACTTTCCTACCCGATGGGTGGTTTGCCCAGCACCGTGGAGAACATCACGCTGGATGACGTCAAAGCTTATTACGCGGCCCATATTCCGGCACACCTCACCGGTATCATGGTCAGCGCCAGCTTGGGGCAGGCCGACATCATCGCGGCGCTGCAGGGCTTTGCTGAACTGGAGACCTCGGAAGTTAACCGCGAGGCGATTGACGAGCTGCCTAAGATCACTGGCCGTAGAATGTACTTGGTCAACAAGGAGGGTGCAGCACAGTCCAGCTTGCGTACCGCGCAACCCTCGATCAAGTACGACGCCCTGGGTGATTTCTACCTGGCCGGCCTGATGAACTTCACGCTGGGCGGTACATTCAACAGCCGCCTCAACCTGAACCTGCGCGAAGACAAGGGTTACACCTACGGCGCGCGCAGCCGCTTCCAGGGAGGCAAAGAACTGGGCAGCTTCCGTTTCCGCAGCGAGGTGAACAAGGAAACCACGGCTGCCTCGGTCACCGAGGTGATCAACGAGCTTGAAACTTACGCGGCCGGGGGAATGACCGAGGAAGAGTACGATTACATGCGCAGCGCCATCGGCCAGCGCGACGCGCTGCAGTACGAAACTCCCAGCCGCAAGCTGGCCCTGCTGGGTAACATCCTGAGCTATGATTTACCGCTGAATTATCGTACTCAACAGAACAACATCCTGCGGGAAACGGACCACCAGACGCTCAACGAATTGGCCAGCCGGCTGATCCAACCCGGCAATATGGCCATCGTGGTGGTAGGCGATGAAGCCGCCATCCGCCCGCAACTCGAAGCGCTGGGCATGCCCATCACGGTACTGGACGAAGACGGCCTGGAAGTGGCAGAAGGAGCGGGTGACCGGTAAGCACTTGTCCAGTTAATCTTATCAGCCGCGATCGCTGAAATAGCCTAAGATCTTTCAAAACCAGCTACCAAAAACGAAGCCCTGCTGGTTGATGAGAAATTAGAGGATCAGGTTTGGGAGGTGTACCGTGTTACCAACTTATACGACGTTTCGGAGCACCGTATTTGAGCGATTGGCACTTTTAAAATTTAAATGGCGCGGACCCACCCTCAGGATCACAATTACCTTCTGGTGAAATTGAACTGCCCTTCGGTTTCCATTCGCTACTACCCGTTCCGGTCACCTCAATTGTTATTTTGGCGAGAAGTTTACTGAAAGATTCAGCATCAACTTCGGGTCACCTCTCCTACATATAGTGTTTTTTTTGATCTTTGCCTGTGGTACTTATGCGATTCTTTCTCCTGGGTACTAAATCGCCGTTTGTCTGGAAAAGATCACGGTGAAAATGCAGTGTTTACCGGACAGGCAGCCAGCGACGCGGGTCGTACAAACTAAAATATGTCATTAAAACCAGAGTCAAATCACATTTCATCAATTTTGCAGATAACCAGCACGAGAACAGGTTGTTTTTTAAAGACCTGCCTGCTGTCTGCGCTGATTTTGCCTGTTCTTCTCGCAAGTCAACCGGTCAAAGCCGAATCCCAACCGATTCTGGAGTTGAACGCCGGGCTTAACGATGCCTGGTTCAACCCCGCCACCGGCGGGCAGGGATTTTTCATCATCGTTTTCCCGGAGATCAAACAGGTGTTCCTGGCCTGGTTCACCTACGACACCGAGCGGCCGGCAGAAGATGTCGTTGCGTTGCTTGGAGAACCAGGCCACCGCTGGTTGACCGCGCAGGGGCCCTATGACGGGAATACTGCGAACCTGACCATTTTTGTGACTGAAGGTGGCGTGTTCGATTCTGCGGAGCCAGCCGCTGCAACAGACCTGGCCGGTGATGGCACCATAACGCTCGAGTTCGCTGATTGCACCGAGGGACTGGTGAGTTATGCAATCACATCGCTCGGATTATCGGGCGAAATCCCGATTCAGCGTATTGTGCCGGACAAAATCGCACTCTGTGAATCGCTCGCAGCTCCACCACCCAACGCCTGCATAAGGCCGGACCCTGATATAAGCCACGGTGTCGACAACCCTCCCATAGTAGCCGATGCCATAATACCCGTGTCCGAGGTATTTGACGGGGGACCAGGGCCAGACGGAATCCCACCTTTGGAGTTTCCGCAATTTACCCGGAATTTAAGTTCGACCAACCTCAATTCTTTAGAGCTGGTGGTAGGTGTGAAGGTTGGCGATGACATCCGCGCCTATCCTCATAACATTCTAAACTGGCATGAAGTGGTCAACGATCAGTTCACCATGGACGGATTGTCTGAACGCGCTACGTTAAACTACTGCCCGTTAACCGGTTCAGCCATGTTGTGGAAATCATTCATGGAGCCTGGTAACGAGACATTCGGCACTTCCGGTCTGCTATACAACTCGAACTTAATCATGTACGACCGTGCTACGAGCAGCTTGTGGTCACAAATGCTGGAGCAGTCAGTTTCGGGGCCTCAGATACAGCGGATTCCAGACAGGTTGCAGGTGGTGGAAACAACCTGGGGGACCTGGCAAGCCATGTATCCTGAAACATTATTACTGACAGAGCAGACCGGATTTTCTCGAGACTACAACGCTTACCCATACGGTTCATTCAGGACCAACCAAAGCCTGCTTTTCCCGGCTAATAATTCGAACGATGACCGCCTGCACCGAAAGGAGCGGGTATTGGGTATCAATGTCGGTTCCAGTTCTAAGGTTTATCCCATCACAAATTTTTCCACTAATATTGAAGTGATCAATGAAACCGTTGGCAATATGCAAGTAGTTGTGGCAGGCAGTGGTGGCTACAATTTTGGCGTGGTATTTAACCGCGAATTGGAAGACTGCACGGTGCTGGATTTCGAAGCAGTACAGGATAAGCTTCCGGTAGTGATGCGCGACAATGAAGGCAATGATTGGGATGTTTTCGGTACTGCAGTGAGTGGTGCGAGAACAGGTCAACAATTACAGAAAACCAATTCCTATATATCTTATTGGTATGCCTGGACTGCGTTTTTTCCAGGTGCCGAGATATATCAATGATCCTGAATTTTTTCAAATTAACACTTCTGCCATTGCTGTTTTTTGGCCTGCAAATGCCAGCATTCGCTGCTACTTGCAGTTGTGCAGGAGCGCCGTTGCTGACTTCCATAGACACATCTGCCGCTGAGAAAGGGCAGCTATTTATCAGTTACGCCAGCGAGTTTCATCAAATAAGTGACCTGGTCAGTGGCTCTGACAATGTGCGGGATGAGACGGAACGAGACCGTCATTCCTTTTCTCAGGTTCTCTCTGCAAGTTATGCGCTGACAGATCGCTGGGCAGTTTCAGCCCTGGTTTCTTATGTAAAACATAGCCGTACAATCGGGTCCAGCTTACTTGGTGGAACTTCCACTTCAGGAATTGGTGACAGCGTCGTCCTGGCAAGATACACACCGCTGTTTATTACGCCCTTTTCACGCCATGAATTATCTCTGGGACTTGGTGTGCGAATTCCAACCGGTGATGATGATTTTGGCAGCGGGTTTATAGTTTCCGAAGACATGCAACCAAGCACAGGAGCGATAGGAAAAATACTCTGGACCAGCTACAGTTATGCTTTCGACCAAGCAGCTACACTGCAGTTTAATGCATCGGCAAACCATACCTCTAACGAAGAGAATGACCGTAAATACGCTTTTGGTGATGAGTTCAATTTTGCCTTCGGCGTCAGTCAAAGCATAGGTGCCAAATTTGGCTATTCTGCAGCTCTTCGCTACCGCACTACCCGGTCTGATCGCAGATTTGGGTTCACCATCCCCAATACCGGTGGCGAATGGTTGGATTTTGTACCTGCCGTTCAATATGCGTTCAATGACCGTGTGAAACTTGGCTTGTCCGGTCGTATTCCTTTGGCGCGTGACTTAAATGGAGTCTTGCAATTCACCACCAGTTATTCTTACGGCTTTTCATTGGCTTATGGCTTCTAAGACACTCAAAGCGCTTTATCTGATTCTGTCCCTGGTGCAACCGGTGCTCGCTCAGGAGTTTGCACCTTTGTTTAGCGGCGTCGCTTTGAATACTGATCAGCAGATCAGCCTTGGCGACTATCGGGGCAAAGTTGTATTCGTGGATTTCTGGGCCTCCTGGTGCCCTCCCTGCCTGGCTTCACTGCCTGCCTATGATCAGATGCGCCAGGAAATAAGCACTGAGGAGTTTGAAATTATTGCCATCAATGTCGATGAAAATACCGAAGATGCCCTGGAATTCCTTGAGGAGCATCCGGTAGGCTATCCAGTCCTGGCTGATCCTGAAGGTCAAATTGGAATTCCTTATGGAATTCGAACCCTGCCTCGTTCCTTCCTACTGGACCGCGATGGCCAGATCGTTGCCTCCTACAAAAGCTTTAAAGTGGGTGACGAGATAAAGTTAAAGCAAGAGATTACAAGGCTTCTGGAACAGTAAATACCCTAGCCTGCATATTGCAGGAAAGATTCGGGTTTCAGAGTGTAGCTGGCAAAGCAGGTTGTATGATCGCGTGCCGAGTCATAGCTTTAGCTATGGGATCAGCCGGGATGTGCCGTGAAATCAGGCGACAATCCGGCAGCGGTACACTTTGTATTTCTTAGCAAACCTGAGTTACCCTGTATGCCATTGAAATTCTTAAATAATCATTAAAGTCCAGCGAAACTCACGCAATATACGGGCTAAAACTTATCAGCCATAGTTTTCCAGCTTTGCCGCTGGCAGTTCTGCATTGTGGGCATGCTCACGTTCATATAGCGTGTTGCGCTGGAATCGCTGGCGCTGACAAGAGCGAATGGTACTTTCCAGTATTGCAGGCTGCGCCTTGACTTGAATCTTTTGTGAACTTCTTAATCGCCACATAGTATAGGACACTACACTAGATAAGCTGTTCATCTCTAAGTGAGTTATAGATGATTCTTCGTCGACAGCCTCCATGGATCCCATGCGCGGTTTCACTGGGTAAAGGCACCGGCCAATAACGAACTTACGCAACTCACCCATACTATTGCTCAGCGCATTGCTCGGTACCTGAAAAATCTGGAGCTGTTGGTGCGCGATATCGAGAACAACGATCTCACCGCGAATGGCGTGGATGCTGGCAAAATTCAGAGGGTTTGCTCAACAAGCAGGGTAAATGGCTTGCTTAACAGACTGCTCAATACCGGTGGATTTCTGGGAATACTGCCTTTATCCTTCCTTCAAGCACGTTGATATCCCCATCACAGCGATGCTGTCTTCCAGGTGGCAAAACATTATCTGTCCACAATGAGTACAATCAGCGGATTGCTAAGGCCTAAACGCCCTGTGTTGAGGCGGAACAAAAAATGAAAGAAGAAAAATCCAAGTCAACAACAATCTGGAAAGAGATCAAGCGCCGCAAAGTGGTACGCATGGTTCTTGCTTACGTGCTGGTCGGTTGGGCTCTGATCCAGATCGCCGATGCTACGCTTGAGCCATTACACCTGCCTCAATGGGCAGGCACGTTGGTGGTATGGCTGGTGGCGTTAGGATTTCCGATCGCTGTAATCCTCGCCTGGGTACTGGATGTCACGCCCAAAGGCATCACGGTAACCAAGCCCGTTGAGGAGCCGGTGGAAGCACTGCCCACCTCTTACGACGCCTCCATTGCCGTGTTGCCTTTTGTAAATATCAGCGGCGATCCCGACAACGAGTATTTCAGCGACGGCCTTTCCGAAGAGTTGCTCAATCTGCTTAGCCGCATGAAGTCTTTGCGGGTCTGTTCGCGGACCTCCTCCTTTGCCCTCAAAGGCAAGAATGTTGATATGCCTACCGTGGCCAGCCGGCTGGGTGTTCAGCATGTGTTGGAAGGCAGCGTGCGGCGTGCCGGAAACCAGGTTCGGATCACCGCGCAGCTGATCGACGCGGTCGAGGACCGTCACCTTTGGTCGGAGACTTATGACCGCGAACTGCAGGACATCTTCGCGGTGCAGGACGAAATCGCTACGCGCATCATCGAGGCGCTGAAGCTGACCCTAACGGCCGATGAGCAACAGGCCATCCAGTCCACCACCGACAACGCCGAAGCACTGGACTTTTACCTGCGCGGGCGTGAGCTTTATCACCGTACCGAGCCCGGCCACCTGGACAAATCCCGTGAGATGTTCGAGCAGGCGATTCGCATCGATTCCAATTATGCGCTGGCATACGCCGGGCTGACCTACGTGTTCGTGGATACCTACTGGTACCTGGACAAAGAAGCGGGGTGGATCGAGAGAGCGCAAGAAGCCAGCCGCAAGGCGGTCGAACTGGCGCCACACCTGGCAGAAGCCCACGGGGCTCGTGGCCTTAGCTATCGCGTCGCTGAGCAGTTCGATGAAGCAGAGGCCGAGTTCGAAAAAGCCATCGCCATCAACCCGCGCCTGTTCGAGCCGTTGCACTTCTATGCGCAAATGGTACGCAGCTTGGGTCAGCATGAACGGTCGGCAAAGCTGTTTCGACGTGCGGCCGAGGTGCGCCCTGAGGATTACCAGGCTCTAGCGCTTGCAAGCAACATGTATGACGCCATTGGAGATATGCAGCGTGCGCGTGAAATGGCGAGGGAAACCATCGAACGGGCAAAACGCGCCATTGAGTTGAACCCCAACGATGCACGCGCCCTGATCCTGGGTGCGGGCGCCTGGCAAACACTGGGAGCTAAAGACAAGGCCATGGAGTGGGCCGGCAGGGCCCACGAGCTCAGCCCCGGGTCTTCCGGCATTGCGTATAACTCCGCGTGCCTCTATGCCAGGGCGGGTGAAACCGATCAGGCGCTGGATTTTCTCGAAAAAGCCGTTGAGCTAGGGGGACGCAACAAGCGCTACTACGAAACCGACAGCGACTTCGACTCCATTCGCGATCATCCACGTTTCAAGGTCCTGCTGAAACGCATCTGACCCTGGGGTGGCTTTCGCCCCGAGGGCAGGAATTGGCCTGATAGAGCGGGAGTGAAGGGACACAACAGTCGCGAGTAACAACTACGGTAAGATTTCCGAACGAGCCGCGTATTCAAACCAAGAGTCAACCCCGGCCGCATCTTGGTCTGGAACCATTAGGTTTCAGCCGTAGTTTTCCAGTTTTACTTTCGGTAGCTCTGCTGTTTGGGCAGGCGCCCGTTGATAGAGCGTGTTGCGCTGGAATGGCTGGCGCTGACAAGAGCGAATGGTACTTTCCAGTATTGCAGGTTTCATTTCCTGCCCATGCTTAGCCCCTGCGGCGCGCGTGATGCTTTCATTCATCAGCGTGCCACCGATGTCATTGGCGCCGGCGCGCAGGCACAGGCTGGCGCCTTTTAGGCCCATCTTCACCCACGAGGTCTGGATATTGCTGATATGTGGCGACAGCACGAGCCTGGAGACGGCATGCATCAGGACAGATTCACGCAAAGTCGGACCGCGTCGTGACTGCCCGCGACGGTAAATAGGCGCCTCATCGGCTACAAACGGCAAGGGTACAAATTCGGTGATACCACCGGAACGACGTTGCTGTTCAAGGATGCGAAGCAGGTGAATGGCCCAGTGATGGTACTGGTCTACATGCCCGAACATGATGGTAGAAGTAGTTGCCAGGCCCAGGTCGTGGGCCGTCCCGACCACATCCAGCCATTGTTGAGTAGTGAGTTTGTCGGGACAGATTATGGCCCGGATATCGTCGCTGAGAATTTCTGCCGCAGTACCCGGAAGGGTCTTGAGACCCACTTTTTTCAACTCGACCAGGAATTCCCCAATAGAGACACCCAGCGACTCGGCGCCGTGCGTCACTTCGAGTGGTGAGAAAGCATGGATGTGTATGGCCGGGACCGCCGCATTAACCGCAGAGCATATATCGATATAGGTCTGACCGGTAAAGGACGGGTGAATACCCCCTTGCATGCATACCTCGGTTGCCCCTCGCTGCCAGGCCTCACTGGCGAGTTGGGCGACTTCGAGCGGGCTCTTCAGGTACGGGGCGTCACTCGCCGGCGTATTTTTTCTGCCCTTGGCAAACGCGCAGAAATGACAACGGAAAGTGCAGATATTGGTGTAATTGATATTCCGGTTGATGACATAGCTGACCGTGTCGCCGCAGACTGATTTGCGCAACCGGTCCGCCGCCTGGCAGACCGCCATGAAATCACCGCCGCGGGCATTGAACAGGTGGCTGATCTGGTTAACGCTGAGGGTATCATCGCCAGCCAGCGCTTGGTCCAGGATCGCACGGGTCTTTTTCGCCACCGGAGGATGCTGAAAAACAGCGGGTGCAGCGGGTGGAGTAAGCTTGAAGCCCTCCGGTATTTCCACCGACTGGCCGGTCAACCAGTCGTCCTCCCGAGCCAGGCCCGCCCCGTCGGCTAACTTCAGCACGGCCCGCACCAAGCTGCTGTCCAGCCACTCATCCGCCCTGAGTGCATAAATCGGGTAGATCGTGAGTCTTTCCTGGAGCAACTTGCCGGCTGCTGCGGTTTCCTGCCGCAGCGTGTTGAGTTGCGGCCAGGGTGATTCCGGGTTGACGTGATCCGGGGTCAGTGGCGACACGCCGCCCCAGTCGTTGATCCCCGCACTGACCAGCGCTGCGAGCTTGCCCGGACTCAGGTTCGGGGGTGCCTGGATGCTCATTTCGGGCCCGAAAATAATCCGCGCCATGGCGATCGTCCACAACAGTTCATCGGTATGGGGTGGTGGAACCCGGGCCATCTTGGTGTCGGCCTTGGGCACAAAATTCTGCACGATCACCTCCTGGATATGACCATACTCCCGGTGCAGATTCCGGATGGCCAACAGCGAATCCAGCCGCTCCACAGTGGTCTCACCAATACCGATCAGGATGCCGGTGGTGAACGGTACTTTCGCCTTGCCTGCGTCGCTCATGGTCTGCAGCCTAAGCTGCGGGTTCTTGTCGGGAGAGCCGTAATGAACCTGGCCTTTTTCACACAATCGCTCGGCGACGGTTTCCAACATGATGCCCATCGACGCTGAAACCGGACGCAACATTGCGATTTCACGGGGCGTCATGCAGCCGGCGTTGATGTGCGGCAACAATCCTGTTTCCTGCAGCACCCGGTCTGCGACATGCGCAAGGTATTCCAAAGTCGTGGCAAAACCCATTTTATCCAGCGCCTGGCGGGCTGCAGCATGACGAAGTTCGGGTTTCTCACCCAGGGTAAACAAGGCCTCCTTGCAGTCCATGGCCTGGCCTTGGCGGGCAATGGAAACCGCCTCGTCGGTGGACAGGTAAGCCGAGGCAAGATGTTTCGGCGTGGTGGCAAAGGTACAGTAGTGGCAGAAATCACGGCACAATCGGGTCAGCGGGATGAATACTTTGCGCGAATAGGTGACGATGC
The DNA here is from genome assembly GCA_022565025.1 of Pseudomonadota bacterium. Lineage (GTDB taxonomy): Bacteria > Pseudomonadota > Gammaproteobacteria > Xanthomonadales > SZUA-36 > JAJRRA01. The sequence goes on along the minus strand of JADFKH010000030.1, from coordinate 9,481 downwards.
CCCCGTGACCCTGGTCCCGGATGTCACGGGCCAGGTCACAAATACCGGCCAGGCTGAGCCGGTCCGCCAAGGCCAGAATATCCTCCCGTTCGGGCAGTTCATATTTTGTTGGATGGGGAACTTGCTGGTTCATTTCCATTGCTTGTTTCTGGCTAACCGGCATGATCAATATAGCCCTTTTCCTGCAGAAATTGAAAGGTCTCGGTTTTTTGATATTCAGGGTTCGAAAGACAGAATGTGATGAAATCATCCAGGTCTTTGTCTTCATCGATGTCCAGTGAAATGGTGGGCGAGGAAAGTAAAACGGGCTGGCTGCCGTGTTCAATCGCACATTCCTGGTGACGCCTGTAGCTACCCGGTCCGAACATCAGGGGGAATGACCGGTCCGTTTCGATGCACAGAAAATTGGTCCCGCCAAGGTCTTTCGAAGGCCCGATTCCGGTGACCCCATCGCCCCGGGCCTGGCGCTGAACCCGTAACTCAAACAACGTGCGATCCGTTTCACGACCGGTCATCAGCGGAATATCCGCAGGAACGATCACCATGCGCTGTCCACCCATTCGCCGGATCGCATCGCGCCCTAGTTCCAATGCCTCATTCAATCCTTTCGACTCCACTTCCTCAATCACCACCAAGCCGCCCTGTTTCGCGATCGCCGCCACCCGGGGGTCGCCCGTCACCACGGCAATGTGTGAAACCTGCTTACTCTCGCCTAAGGCAGCCAGCACGTCTTTGAGCATGGCGACAGTGAATCCTTCCCGGTCTGCGCCCAGGCATTTTTTCAAGCGATAATTTGCACCCTCCAGGGCCTTGACCGGAACCAGGGCCCACAGACCTTCATCCCGTTGTGCAAATTGCTGTGCTGGCAACGACCTATTGTCGGTTTCGATATTGAAAACTTGCCCGCCCATTAGCGTAAAAGTCTAAACCGCATATGCAGAGAGGACCTCCTCCATGTGTTGGTTGAAGTGTCCAGCGTGCTGATCTTCGAGGGAATGGAACGGTGTCACGTCCGACAACATTGCGGACTGGAGACTTGCGTGTTCGCCGTGGTAAATCAATCCAATCGGGATAAGGGACTGCTCTATCAGGCGGTTCAAATCAAAAAATGCCTTGCCACGATCGTCATTGCGGTAGTCCGGATCGGCGTCCAGGTCATACACCTTGTTCATCCACTGGGAATAGGTGTCGTCATAGGTGACACAAGGGGACAACACTTCGATAAAGGCCATGCCTTTGCCTTCCCGGCTGTGCTGCAGACCCATCAGCATCAGCTCATTGAGCTGGTCTGAGCGGGTGGTAATGGCGCGCGCCAGGAACGTGGTGCTGCGGATGGACAGCCCCAGCATCATCGCATCCAGGGGGTCTTCTTCGGGTGCTGCCAGCGGGGTTTTCGCGGTCGGCGAATCCTGGCCCTTGGTCAGGCCATAAACGCCATTGTTCATCACCACGTACAGTAAATTTGCGTTGCGCTTGAGCGCGTGCATCAAGTGCCCGCCGCCAATGGCGTAGCCGTCGCCGTCACCACCGGCGGCAATCACGGTGAGGTCGGGGTTGGCCAGGGAAACACCAATGGCCGTCGGCAGTACCCGCCCGTGCATGGCGTGGTAGCCGTAAGCACCGATGTTGTTCTGTACCGTGCCGGAGCAGCCGATACCGGCCAATACCAGGGTTTCGTGAAGTTCGATGCCGGCCGCCTGCAGCGCGTACTGTATCGCACCCTGCACGCCGAAATGACCGCAGCCCGCGCACCATATCGGCTTTCTAATCTCATAGGTTTTGGTCATGCCAATCGCTCCTTTTCTACAATCGTCGCCACCAGTTCTGCGGTGGAAAATTGCAGGCCGTCGTATTTGAGAATGCTGACGATCTTGTCCGCCCTCGCCCCTTCGCTTTTCAGCAATCCCGCCAGTTGGGCGCCCTCGCTTTGTTCGACCACGTAAACGCGTTCATGCGAATTCACAAAGTCGATGGTGTCTTCCAGCACCGGCCACAGCGTACGGGGTCGGTGACAATGGAAATGAAGCCCCTGCTCCGCCAGGCGCTCTGCGGCCTCGGTCATCACGCCGCCAAGGATGCCCACCCCCAGGATGCCCAGCGGTGAATTAACGTCACCCCACTCCACCGCTTTGGGTAACAGTGGCCGCACTGTTTCGATCTTGCGGCTGCGTTTGTCCACCATCGCGACCCGCATGTCCGGCTCGGTCGTCACCAGGCCCCACTCATTGCGTTCATTGCCGGTGACCAGGTTCATGGCGTCCCGGGTTCCCGGGACCGCCCAAGGTGAAATGCCGTCCTCGGTGATTGCGTAACGGCGGTACTCTTCCATCTGTGCAACATCGCTTTCAGTCACGCGCTTGCCTGGATAGATGCGGGCGCGCTCCAGATCGAAGCGCGGAACCGTGAAGTTATCGTGGCAGACCGCGTCCAGCGCGAGTATCACCGGGCACTGTGCCCGCTGTGCAATGTTTGTCGCCAGTATGCTGCCATAGAAGCACTCTTCGGGGTCGCCCGGCGTCAGCACGATGTGTGGATAATCGCCGTTGCCGCCGCGCGTGACCATGTTGATATCACTCTGTTCCGGCTTGGTCGGCATGCCGGTGGAAGGGCCGGCCCGCTGACAATCGATGATGACTATCGGAATTTCCGCCGAACCGCAATGGCCGATGCTTTCCAGCATCAGTGCAATGCCCGGCCCGGAAGAAGCAGTCATCGCCCGGACCCCGGTCAAGGCCGCCCCGATGACCAGATTAATCGAGGCCAGTTCATCCTCGGCCTGCATCACCACGCCGCCCACGGCAGGCAGGTTCCGTTCCAGGAAATTCATCACATCGGTCGCCGGCGTGATCGGGTATCCGGCGAAAAAGCGTCCCCCTGCCGCCATGAACCCCATCGCCGCTGCATGATTGCCCGAGATGAAAATCCGTTCATTCTCCACCGCCTGCGCTGGCAGGGTCAGGATGGAATTGCGGCCGCTGATACCGGCCTTGTCGGCAAAAGCCTGGCCTTCGCGCAGCGCCTTGATGTTTGGTTCGAGCTGGGCGCTGGACAGCTTCTTGAAGTGCTTCCTGAGACAGCTTTCCACTTCTTTGTCGGCCAGGCCGATGATCCGCCCCAACAGTCCAAATCCCAGGCTGTTCTTGAACAGGTCCCGGCGCAGGTCCCGGACCGACAAGCGGCTAAAGGGCACCGGTATCATCAACGCAGTTTCTGGTACCAGGTCCGGCGGCATCGCTTCGCGTGAACTGTCGAATATGACGATGCTGTTTGGCGCCAGCCTGTTTGAGGCTTTTTGCACGGCTTCGAGATCGAACGCGATCAGGATATCGATCTGGTCACCCAGATTACCGCGCGGCTTGGTCGAAGCCCGCATGAGGGCTGCCGCATGGCCGCCCTTGATGCGCGAGGCGATATCGCTGGTGCGGTAAATATGGTAGCCACGGTGCAACAAGGCCTTGGACAACAACGCGATAATGGTCAGGGATCCGTCTCCGCCCTGCCCGGCCACCATCACGGTCAAATCATCGCGGACCTCTGCGCGCAGCAGATCCTTGTCCACCGCGGCACTGATGTCATAGATCGCCGGCTTCATGAGCTTTTACCTTCTTCATCGGTCTTGGGCGCTCCCGGACCGGTGGTAAAAAAGGTTTTGGGGCACAGGCTGCCCATGGCCACGCGCTCATCATGCGTGGGCATCAGTGGCGGCAGCGGTCGGTTCTTTTTTTTGTTCGCCGACAAGCGGTTCATCAGGAATTCTCCCCGCGGCTCGTCGGACAACGGCCGGGTCTCCAGCCAGCCGTCGGCCAACGCAGCCTGGAAGGCCGCGTGCCCGCGCTTGGTGCGGATCAGGGTGTAGGTCCATCCGTCAATGCCGATGCCGCCCGCCCCGATGTCCGCATTTTCAGCACCGTAGTCCAGGCAATACAGACAGGCCGGACGTGCCCATTCGCGGTATCTTTTCAGGCTGACGGTTTTGACTTCTTTGTTTTCCAGCCGGATGATGACGCCGCCCTTGATGTTGATGTTTTCAATCGAGGCGGGATCCTCCCCGATGATTTCTGCCAGCTTGTTGATGCTCTCGTTGGAGAAACTCTCGGAACAGAAAAGACCGAAGGTCAGCGTGATGTTTTTCCGGTACCAGGTGCTCACGCTGAACCGGATACTGGAATTTTGCTGCAGCCGCAGGCCATCGATCTGGCAGGGCACACCCACCACCGCGAGCGGTCCGATGTCTTGTTGCATGGCCTCTTGCAGGGCCAGCGTGTTGGGGGAATAGGTGTACCGCGAAGCGGCGCAATTCAACACTTCTTCGCGCGACAGGGCCAGTTTGTGCAGGCCGACCTGCCGGTTGTCCGGATAAACATCGCCCAGGATGGCGCCTTTGATGGCGCCCTTCTCCATCTGGTGCAGGATGATCGCGGACACAATGCCGCCATCCTGGCCTTTGTCCAGGATCTCGGGGTCGGTGGAACGCGCATACAGTCCATAAGCATACGGCCCATAACCGTCATCGATCGAGGGCTGCTGCAGGTCGATGAATTCCTGCATGTCATTGTCCGCCGGGCGCAACACCGGGCAGGCTTCCACGCACAACACACAATCGACACAGGCGCTGGCCCTCGTCGCGACCGGTTGTTCGTCTACGTAGTCGAATACATCGACCGGGCAGATCGTCACACAGGCGGCACAACCCACGCATTTGCCGGGCTTGACCACCTCCTCCATCAGCAATTCGTAGGCCGGGAATCCGCCCCGGTTGAGCTCGGTTCTCCAGGCAAACGCCCACTCATGCGGGTCCGCCCCCTCGTCGAGCAGGCGCCGGTAACGGCTGATCACCTGGCGGGAGACCGGATCATACTCCTCGTACTCAGCCGCTTTTTTTGCCGGCGCAGTAGTCTTTTCAATCCAGGTATTGCTTAGTTTCATCGTCTGCTGTTCGATTCATGTCTCACCGGTCTCGATCAATGCAAAACCGTGTCAATCAAGTTTAAACCATTCAGGACACACAGGCGCAACATGATTAGGTATCCTCCTCGATGCTTGTTGCCAGAATTCGACAGAAGTGAAAAATTTTCGATTCCGGGAAAAGCAATCCAGATAGCTTCAAACCTCCAGGATAAAGATGGAGTTTAACGGAGGATTAATCAATCAACCAGGGATATTTGAACTAAATTCAAGAAAGAAGGATGATAAATAAGCATAGATCATGCACCGCCAGTACATGAAATCGTTGATTTTACTGAAAACCTGCGAGAATTCGAGTAAATGCTTTATCATTGCCTGCCGCAAGCCCGCCCGGCACAGAGATGGTGCTCGAGACTGAAAAATCAGCATGAAATCAAGCTTGACCATTCACCCGCTGAAGAATATTCCGCTGATCGAAGCCGGCGACAATCTTGCAGACCTGATCGTTGAGGCACTGCGAGATGCTGGCATTGAACCGGTCGATGGAGACATCCTGGTGCTGGCCCAGAAAATCGTGTCGAAGGCGGAAGGACGCCAGGTGCTGTTGGCCGCTATCGATCCTTCAGCTAAGGCGGTCAAACTAGCGAGGGAGACTGACAAGGACCCGCGTCTGGTGGAACTGATCCTGCGTGAATCCTCAGCAGTGATACGCACGGCGCCCGGGGTGATCATCGTGCGCCACCGCTTGGGTATAGTCAGCGCCAACGCGGGAATTGACCAGTCGAACATCAACCACGCGAAAGGCGAAAGCGCCCTGTTGCTGCCGGAAAATCCCGATCGCTCTGCGCTCCGGTTGCGTGAGGCGCTGCAACAGGAATTCGGTAAAAACCTGGGCGTGATCGTCAGTGACAGCATGAACCGCCCCTGGCGGCTGGGGACCGTGGGTTATGCGATCGGCAGCGCAGGAGTAACGGTTCTGGAAGACCGGCGTGGAGACACGGACATCTTTGGCCGTGAACTGCAAGTGACCATGTCCAACCTGGCCGATGCAATAGCCACCGCAGCCATGCTGGTGATGGGCGAAACCTCGGAACGGGTGCCGGCTGCCCTGGTGCGGGGCTTGTCTGTGGCTGACAGCACGCAGGCGGCACGCGACTCAATCCGGCCCGTGGCCGAAGACCTTTTTTTGTGAGATGAAAACACATCATTACCTGGCAATCACTGGCGGTGTCGGTGGCGCCAAGCTCGCCTTGGGTCTGTCGAAGCTCCTGGGTGGGGATGAACTGGCCATGATCGTCAATACCGGAGATGACTTCCGGCATCTGGGACTGCATATTTCGCCGGATATTGACAGCCTGGTCTACGCGCTGTCGGGGGAGAGCAATCCCGACACCGGCTGGGGCCGGCGCGATGAAAGCTGGCAGTTCATGGATGCGCTCGCAGCGCTCGGCGGCGAAACCTGGTTCAGTCTCGGCGACCGGGATTTGGCGATGCACATCGAGCGCACGCGCCGGCTTGAAGCCGGCGAGTCGATTACCCGCGTCACCGCCGGACTGGCTTCAGCGCTGGGTATTGAACACCGTATCCTGCCGATGTCCAACGACCCGGTGCACACCAAGGTGCTGACCGCCAGCGGGGTGATGGACTTTCAACATTATTTCGTCCGCGAGCGGTGTGAGCCGGTCGTCAGCGGTTTCAAATTCGACGGTGCGGAGCGCGCCAATATCAGTCCGGAAATCGATCAGTGCCTGAATGACCCGGCGCTGGCCGGCATCATCCTGTGTCCGTCCAACCCGTTTGTCAGCATAGACCCCATCCTGGCGGTGCACGGGATGCGACAACGGTTGGTGCAGTGCGCGGTCCCGGTCGTCGCAGTTTCACCACTGGTCGGCGGTGCAGCCATCAAGGGGCCGACCGTAAAAATCATGCGGGAACTGTCGCTACCAAACACCGCATCGTCGGTGGCCGGTCATTACCGGGATTTCCTCGATGGGTTTGTCCTCGATGTCCAGGACACCGCGCTCAATGAAGAAATCGAGGCCCTTGGCATGAAGGTGACAGTCACTCAGACCGTGATGGAAACACTCGATGACCGCATGAAGCTGGCGCAAGTCTGTCTGGATTTTCTCGGGCAGCTACTGTAGTGCCTCCTCGAGGTTCAGTGGCCGGATCAGCTCGTTAAATCGTTCATCGTCGCGGAAGAAGTCCCAGGCCGGGTCGAGGTACAAGAACCAGGGAGTAAAACCATACGGTTGCCGCAACAGTCGCTCGATTTCCTTTAAGGACTCAGCACGTCGACCTGCCAGTGCCAGTATCTGGGCATGAACCATGGACATTCCGGTGCCAAACAGGATGTCCAGATCTTCTGACATAATTTCTTTTCCGCGCAAAGAGGCCTGCAACGCTTTTTCGAAATCACCTTTTCTTGCGAACGCCCGAGCGAGTACCTGCAGCTCAAATCCATCTGTGATGGTTCCCGTGGGTGTGGCAGAACGAACCGTCTTTATTGCAGCGTCATAAAATCGGTCGGCTTTCTGCGAGTCTCCCATCAATTGATGAGCCAATCCACGGGAATAATCTGCAAAGCCAAGGTAGCCTCGATAATCTTCATACGCTGCGATTTCCGGAATTTCCCAGGCTGCGATCGCTCTTTCAAAATCACGTTCCAACATCGGCAACTGCGACATGAGTAACAGGTAGGCGTCGCTCGACCAGGGGGCCATGCTGTCAATCAGAGCCCTGGCGGATCGCCGATCGCCGTTGGTTAGTAAATAAAGCGCTGACTTGTAGACGCGCATGTCCCGGGCGTCCGGAAATTTCAGCATCCACTGGTCGATAAGGGGTAAAGTCCGCTCAAATTGCCGGTCTCCTATCAATGTTTCAATCAGTAGTGTCGCTGACCGGCTGTTGCCCGGGTCCAACTCGACGGTCTTCACAAAATTGGCAATGGCTTCTTCGATTGGGCCCGCCCTGCGTTGTGCCACGGCCAGCCGCTGCAGGATATTCGCATCCCCCGGCGCGAGCTCATTCGCAACCTGGAATTTGTCGACCGAAGCCGAGTAATCGTTGTCTATCCGGTAGAGATACTCGCCTTGTGCAGCCAGGGTTTCGGACAAATCAGGCCCAAATCTGACGGCTTTGTCTACCGCTTCCCTGGCAGCCCTGAAACGTTCGGGGCTACTGTCATAACCGAGCCAGATGGCCTGGCCGTGGATCTCTACCAGTACGGCCCATGCCTGGGCGTACTCGGGATCCAGTTCTATCGCCTTGCGCGCCCAGAATTCGGCTTCGATGTAGTTTTCCGGTGCATAATCGGCGCGGTTGATGATGGCCTTGGCTTGCAGATAAGCCTCGTAGGCTTCCAGGCTGTCTGTCGGCAACTGGGATAGCACAGCCGATTCAGTGTCCGTAAGTTCCCCCCGGACTGCGGTGACAATCCGCCGGGTGATTTCCGTCTGGATTTCGAAAATGTTCTCTATCGTCATTTCACGGTCAAAGGTTTCCGCCCAGATATGTTTGTCACTGGCCACGTCAATTAACTGGGCATTGATACGGATGCGCTTGCCGGCGCGTTGCACACCACCCTCAAGGATCGTTGAGACATCCAGTTCCCGGCCAATTTCCGGAATGGTTAACTGGGTGTTCTTGTACTTCATCATGGAAGTGCGGGAAATCACTCTCAGGTCGCCGATCTTGGCCAACAGAGTGAGCAGGTCATCGTGGATGCCATCGGTGAAGAACTGGTCGTCTTCCACGTTGCTGCGGTTGGCAAAGGGCAGTACCGCGATGGAGTTTTCAGCGACACCCGTTTGCGGCGGGTTGGCAGGAGCGGAGTCCTGCTGCACCTTATTCGCCATTTCGGTCAAGTGAGTCTCAGTGTCTGCAGTTGGACTTTCATCTTTTCCGGGCGTAATGAACCGCTCAACCAGCAGCACGATCACGGCCACTACCAGGAAACCGATAATGATCCGGTCCAGCTTTAAAGCGGTTTCATTGGTAATGGACTGGCTGTGGTCCACATCCGCTTCGCGTTTGATACCCTCGGGCGTAATCTCGTAGGCCCAGGCGATGACAATTGCAGCGACGAAGCCGAGTGAGATCACCAGCATCAAGGCCTGGATGACCCATTCCGGTGCACTGATGTTTTCCAGCACCAGATCGGCCGCCTGCAACAGCACCCAGGCCGCTACCGCGTAGGCCACGCCTACCCGGAATACGTTTCTGCGTTTGAGTTCTTTGAAAAAACTCATTGGAGTGGGTTAACCCGCATATTGCACGAAGGATTCGGAATTTGCAGTGTAGCTGGCAATACAGTTTGGTCGATCGTTCGAACAAGCATGGCCGTAGCCATGGTTTTCGAAGGATCGGCCGAAATGTGAAGCCAGATGCGCTGCAAAACCGGATAGGACAAACGGTATTTTTCGCATGGCAATCATTTCGGCCATAAGCCATTAAATTTGTTCATGAGCAGTTATATAATCGTCCGCCTTCGTGCAATATGCGGGCTAACTCACAGCTCGCCATCAAGTGTCCTCTGCAGTGTATTGTAAGGTGTCATCATATTTTCAATTCCACA
>JADFKH010000029.1 GCA_022565025.1 Pseudomonadota bacterium | reverse complement strand
GCGGTTGACCGTTAGGCGCGCCTCGCAGGTAATGGCGCGTCCTTACCCAGAGGTGCAACACAGCGGACGACCGCTTCACGGCTCGCCCGAAGGGAGCTACCCAGATGCTCCAATACGGCGTTGCAGTCCTTGAAAAGGACATGCCATTTCCTGCGAACTGCGTCTTGTCTTGGAACATCTGGGTAGCTCTGAACCCATCAATATTAACTTGACGGAGTACTAGCGTCTCAAAGCAGGTGTTAACCCGGTTATGATAGCCAGGCCGAAAAAGCTGAGGCCCCAGATGGGTTCAAGGAATAGGGTGGTCACGCCCAGCACTGCGAACATCAGCGCCGCAGCGATGCCGTCACCGATCCGGTCCACCGTGTTGGTGTCACGGCCGGTCAGTTTCAACAACAGGTGGTCCAGGCTGATTTTCCCACCGCCATGAAATACCAGTGGCAGCAGGATCACTATGAAGAGCAGGGGAAGCTTGTAATTACCCGCCCCCTTGCTGGTAATCACGTAACCCGCCCAAAGCTGTTCGTATGAACTCCAGTCTGCGGGCCAGTGCACTGCAGCGGTTGCAACAGCCGTGATGACGATCAGGGAAATCGCGGAAAACCGGGTGAACAGGCCCAGCAGGATCATCACTGAGAAGATGAGTTCACCCCAGGTAGCAGCCATCCAGTTTAAATCCTGGCTTATGGCACCGAATGGCCAGGGAAAACCTTTTTGCCAGTCAGCCCAGGGAATCTCGGCAAACCAGTTTTGGCCGTGCAGCTTTTCGATGCCCGATTCCCAGAATTCCCAGAACATGATCAGGCGCAGGACCAGTGGCCACACGTAGTTTCCACCGGCTCGCAACCGGGCGGTCAAGTTATCGTATAGGTCGAACATCTGGTGTAATAATCGGTTACTGTGATGGTCAGGCTGGTCGGGTACCGAGCAGGATATCTTTGCTGCGCAAATCCTGCAACAGCTTTTTACCGTTATCGATAACCACGGATGGATCCGGGTGATTGATTCTGCTTGCGATTTCCCTCAGCAATTCAAGACCGGTAAGGCCACGATTTTCTTGCAATAGATTCAACAGCAAACGTGAAACATCGTTTAAATGCATGAATTTCACCTGGTAGTTGCGGTCCCGGTAAACAAGGATATGCGTTGCCTCATCAGGCGGGGCCTCAGGCTCGAAACCGGGCCCGATCCTGTGCACCGGATAACGGTAACTCAATGGCCAGGCCAGCGGGGAAAGCACCGGAACTTCTTCCAGCAAGTCACCTGTACTGTTTGCCTCGGTGTCTTCCAGCTCGTTTTCATCCATTGAAAGGGCCAGCTCCACCCATTCATAGTGCGCCAACTCCAGCAGAAACGCCGGGTCGCCGGGCCGATCTTTCCGCTGGTCCTGGAGATAGCGCAGGAATTCCTTCGGTAATTCCGGGAACAACGGCGTTTGGCAGCGGTGTTCCGTATAAAAATCCCTGGCCAGCTGTCGCCAGGCCTCGTCGTCGTATAGCTGGCGTAACACAGGAAAATTGCTGGCGAGAAATTTTTTGATGTTATTGAAAAAAAGTTGGCGATATATATTCATTCGCCGATCTTCGACATCCGCGGGCGCCGCATGATTTTCCGGGTCACGGATATGGGCAGCGAACGCGATCTGCAGCGACCGCAGGTTTTCAGGCCTGTTTTCGGCTTTCGCTTGCGTCGACATGGTTTTGCCATTTGTGCTGGAGTTCGGTGATATGCCGGACTTCAGCCATCAGTTCCTCGACCGGTGGAATATTGAAGTCTCTTTCCAGCAGGGTGGGGAATACGCCAAAAGTCTCGTAGGCTTTGTCCAGCAGGTCCCACACGCTGGCAATGACCTCTGCGCCATGAGTGTCCACGACCAGGTCTTCTGCCTCCTTATAGTGGCCAGCGATATGGCCATAAGCGAGCCGGTGTCCCGGCAGGCTCTGCAGAAATTCAACCGCATCGTAGCGGTGGTTAATGCTGTTGACGTAAATGTTGTTTACATCTAGCAGGAGGTCGCAGTCCGCCTCATCCAGCACCGCGTTAATGAATTCAATTTCACTCAACTCCGAACCGGGTGAAGCGTAATAGGATACGTTCTCCACCGCGATTCGGCGCTTGAGAATGTCCTGGGTGCGACGGATGCGCTCCGCTACGTAACGCACGGCCTCGCCAGTAAAGGGAATCGGCATCAGGTCATAAAGGTGCCCGTCGTCGGTGCAGTAGCTCAGGTGCTCGCTGTAGTAGCGAATCTGGTGCTGGTCGAGAAATTGGCGGATACGGTGCAGGAATGTTTCATCCAGCGATGAAGGACCGCCTATGGACAAGGACAGGCCATGGCAAACGAAAGGCAGGCGGTCGGTGAATTCGCGGAAAGACCGGCCCAGGCGGCCGCCGACATTGATCCAGTTCTCCGGCGCGACCTCCATAAAATCCACGTCTTCCAGCTCATGTGTGCGAAGCGGGCCCAGGAGGGCCCGCCTCAAACCAAGTCCGGCTCCCTGGACGGGATAGTTGCCGGAGCTCATCGGCTCAAACCTGATAGCTTGTGAATGACATGAGTTGATCAGGCCGCGGTACTGCCGCTTTTGCCTCTTTAGCCCTTGTCGCCACCGCAAGAGCCTTCTTCGCCCATGTCCTCGTGACCAGAACCTTCTTCGCCCTCGTCGTCGTCACCAGAGCCTTCTTCGCCCTTGTCGCCGCCACATTTGGCTTCGCCGCACTTGCCTTCTTCGTTTTTGTCGCCGCCGGCCATCATGTAACCGGTGTCGAGATCAGTGCTTGCAAAAGGATTGTCATCGGCTACTACTGTGCTTGAGAAGGCAAGCGATGAAACGAATGCAACGCCTACGGCAGCAGCTATGGGTTTAACGATCATGGTTTTAATAGTCATTGATTGGAACCTCCAAGTTCACGTGTTTGGGCCAAGACGCCCTCAGTTTGTATCATTTGCACACTTTGCAGCGAAACTCTGTTCAGACTGATCGCCGGTTTGATTGCTCGGCTCCAAAAACAGAGTCCCTTGTCGCATCGCGCTTCAGCCTACCAGAATTGAGGGTATATTCAAAAATCAGCGCGATTTCGGGGCAGTAGACCGGCACCCGGTCCGGATTATTACATTGGAAAATGTTTAATCTTAAAAACTACGGTAACCAGACTGCTTTTTGCGATGAGCTGAGCTCTCCAAACCCGCTTGTGTTTTGTTTCTGAAGCTGCAGAGATCCCGCACAATGCATTCGGGGCAGTTGGGTTTGCGGGCTTTGCAGGTGTAGCGTCCGTGGAGAATCAGCCAATGGTGGGCATCATGCAGGTACTCTTTCGGCACGGCCTTGAGCAGTTTCAGTTCCACCTGGAGTGGGGTTTTCCCCTTGGCCATTCCGGTCCGGTTTGCCAGCCTGAAGACGTGGGTGTCAACTGCGATGGTCGGTTTACCAAAGGCCGTGTTCAGTACAACATTGGCTGTTTTTCGCCCGACACCCGGCAGGGCCTCCAGTAATTTCCGCTCACTCGGAACCTCTCCGCCGTGCTTTTCCAGCAGGATTCCACAGGTTTTGATGATGTTGGTCGCTTTCGCATTGTAGAGGCCGATGGTGCGTATGTAACGTTTCAGTCCGTCCTCGCCCAGGTCCAGGATGGCTTGTGGCGTATTGGCCAGGGCAAAGAGTTTCCTCGTTGCTTTGTTTACACCAACGTCGGTGGCCTGTGCGGAGAGAATGACGGCTGTCAGAAGTTCAAACGGGCTGTTGTATTCAAGCTCGGTTTCCGGCTTGGGCATTATCGATTTCAGGCGCCGGAAAAATTCTTTCCTGTCAGCTGGCTTCATCTACCCCACCTGGCCTGCTGGAGTTCTCAGTGTTTGGCCGCCGGAGACTTGCCGCGCCGCACGATGGGCATCAAGCCAATTCTTTCCTGCAATCAGTAAGCCGAGACTGATAAACGCTCCCGGTGGCAGGATGGCCAGAAGGAAACCGGGATGATTGGGGATGACGGTTAATTGCAATAATTCGCCCAGGTCCCCGAACATCAGCCCGGCCTGGCTCATCAGCGTTCCGCGCCCGATGACCTCCCTGAGTGCGCCCAGGGCGACCAGGGCCAGGCAGAACCCAAGGCCGGTAGCGAGTCCGTCGACCACGGAGGGCAGGGGTGCGTTGCGTGAGGCAAAGGCTTCGGCTCTGCCGATAATGGCGCAATTCGTCACGATCAGCGGGATAAAAATACCGAGCACACGGTAGAGGTCATACAGCCAGGCATGCATCAGGAGTTGGATCACGGTGACCACCGAAGCAATGATCAGGACGTAAGCAGGTATCCGGATTTCGGGTCGCAAAAGACCCCGGGCCAGCGAAACCGCCAGGTTGGAAAAAACCAGGGTCAGGATTGTGGCCAGGCCGAGTCCGAGTCCGTTAATGACCGTATTGGTGACTGCCAGCAAGGGGCAGAGGCCGAGCAACACGACGAGACCGGTATTTTGGTGCCAGATGCCATCTGCAAAAATCTGCCGGTAGCTAGGGTCTGATAACATTTGCCAGGTCACTGCGTTGCAGGCCCAAATGGTACCAGGCAAGACGCGAGGAGTGTCGTTTGGCTGGTCCAAATGAGTGACGAGCAACGCAGCATGGGGCCATTTGGGACAGCAACCCGCAGGGACGGGTCCCATTTTGCCCACTGCGGCGTCTCTCCTCACTAAAGTATATGAAATACATTACATTCGTCGATCCTTGCATTGAACAAAATGGGCTCCCGTCGCAGCGATCTGGCAAGTGTTATCAGGCCCTAGTCCGCATGTTGCACCATGGTGGGTGACTCGAACAGGAATGATTTGTGTTTCGCAAAAAACTCGAGGGCGAGGCGTACGGCTTCGACCACGGCCCGGGGCGTGACGGTCGCACCGGTAAACTGGTCAAATTCACCACCGTCGCGCTTGACCGCCCAGCCGTCCGGCGGCGGGTTGTCCAGGGCCCGGCCGTAAAACCCGAGGATCCAGTCGTTTCTTTCGACTTCTATGGCGTCGCCCAGCCCGGGAGTTTCTTTATGGGAGGTGACGCGCACACCGCACAGCGTACCATTTTCGTTGATACCGACCAGCAGGTTGATCTTCCCGTTATAGCCGTTCACCGCCGCCATCTTCAATACCACCGCAACTGCTTTGCCATCCAGCCGGGCACGGTAAGTGGTGACCGTCTGACCCTTGGGGAAATAGAGATCATCCTGGAAGGAGAACAGGTCCTGCTGAAGCTCATTGTTATAAAGGTCAGGACTGATGAGCTGTCCCAGTTGGTCGAGAATAGCCCTCTTTTCCTGTTCGGCGATTCGGGTTTTGGTCAGCCTGTCGACACCAGCGAGCAAAGCGGTTCCAATGACCGCCACCAGCGCCAGGGAGGCTGCACTACGAAATAGGTTGTTGCGGGTAGAAAGCATCAAATTTTAACCCACATATTGCACGAAGGATCCGGAATTTGCAGTGTAGCTGGCAATACAGTTTGGTCGATCGTTCGAACAAGCATAGCCGTAGCTATGGTTTTTGAAGGATCGGTCGAAATGTGAAGCCAGATGCACTGCAAAACCGGATAGGACAAACTGTATTTTTCGCTTGGCAATCAATTTCGCCTTAATCTATTATTTTGTTCATGATTAGTCATATAATCGTCCGCCTTCGTGCTATATGCGGGTTCACATCAGTGTCCAAAGATTCGCGGGCGTGTATAACGGTCGATCAGCGGTGCGGCCATGTTCATCAGCAAAATACCGAAAGCGACACCATCCGGATAGCCGCCCCAGCTCCGGATACTCAGGGTGATGATTCCTACGCCCACGCCAAAAATCAGCCGCCCGCGGTTGCTGGTGCAGCAGGTGACTGGATCAGTGGCTATGAAAAAGGCACCCAGCACCAGGGCACCTGAAAATACGTGTTGCAGCGGGACAGGATTACTTCCCGGGTCGACCAGGTAAGCGACCAGTCCCAGAGCCACAACGGCGCCGATCATCATCACCGGCACATGCCAACTGATGATTCTGCGCCACAGCAACCAGAACCCGCCAAGCGCATACAGATTAGCAATCCACTCCCAACCCAGACCACCAAAATCTCCGAAAACAGGTGATTGCCTGGCTTCGGACACCATGCGCCCGGATGCGAGACTGATGCGGATTGCATCCAACGGTGTGGCCTCGGAAATCGTGTCCCAGCTTAGGCCAAGCGACAGGCTGCCCGTGAAAATCGTGTTGAGCACTTCACCGAAGGTGAGGCTGTGGGACGCGATCGACGTAGGCGGCAACCAGAGCGCCATGACTCGTGGAAAACTGATCAGCACAACCACGTAACCCACCATGGCGGGATTGAACATGTTTTGCCCCAAGCCTCCATACAAGTGCTTGGCTACCACGATAGCGAACAGCATGCCAACCAGGGCGATCCACCAAGGCGCCAGTGGCGGCAGGCACAAGGCAAACAGCACCGCCGTGACGACAGCGCTCCAATCGCCGAGGAACCGCTTAAGGGGCAGTTTCCTCACTTTCAACATCAAGGTTTCGAACAGCAGGGCAAAAATGACCGCCAGCAGGATTTGAACGAGGATGCCGGGACCGAAGAACCAGGTGTAGGCGATGATTCCCGGCAGCAGTGCGTAGAGCACCTGCTGCATCACGCCTGTGACTGTCAATTGTGGGGGGAAGTGTGGTGCGACGCCCGGGTCAAATTTGCGACTCATTCGTTCCGGTCCTGCCGGGCACGGGCGCGGGCGATGGCTTCAGCGAGCTTTTGCTGCTTCTGGGCGCCATCCTTGATGGCACGTTTTTTTTCTTCCATTCGTTGGCGGCGTTCCTCCTTGATGCGCAATAAACGGGCATCCCGTGCTTCATACCTGTGTTTTGCCGTTTCCGCCTGTTTTCGTTCGACCGCAAGTGAGCGCAGTTCTGACTTCCCGAAGCGGAACCACTCGACCAGGGGGATATGGCTGGGGCAGACCACGTCACAGCAACCGCACTCGATGCAATCCGCGAGCCCGCTGTCTGCCGCATCGTCCCATTGTTGGTTTCGGATCAGCCAGTCCAGTTGTTGCGGAAGCAGTACAGCCGGACAGACACGGGCACATTCGCCGCAACGGATGCAGGGCATCTCCACCTGGGATGGCCGGATATCGGACTGCGTGAGTGCCAGGATGCAGTTGGCTGCCTTGATCACCGGGTTGGCGTCCGAGTTCAGCGCGTATCCCATCATGGGCCCGCCCAGTACCAGCCGGGCCACGTCGTTGGTGTAACCGCCGCACTGCTCGACAAGGTCTGATATGGGGGTGCCGATTCGCGCCACCAGGTTGCGGGGTTTCCGGATGCCGTTGCCTGTGACGGTGACAATCCTCTCGATCAGGGGCTTTCCCTCAACCACGGCCTGTGCGACAGCGGTGGCCGTTGCGACGTTCTGGCACAGCAAGCCGAGGTCGGTGGGCCTGCCTCCGGTTGGCACCTCAAGACCGGTAAGAACCTGGATTAGCTGTTTTTCCCCACCTTCCGGGTAAATGGTGGTGATCTTGACGATTTTGATGTTGTCATCGCCTGCGCTTTCGACAGCCTGTTTCAAGGCGCGATTAACGACACCCATCTGGTCTTCGATGGCGATCACTGTCCTGGTGGCCCCGATTGCCTGCTGCAGGATCCTGGCACCGAGTATGACCGAGTCCGGCTCCTCACGCATCAGCATTTCATCGCAACTGATGTAGGGTTCACACTCCGAACCATTCAGGATCAAGGTATGGATTCCTTGCCTGATTGCTTCATCGGTCTTGAAAGCGGTGGGGAAAACAGCGCCGCCCAGGCCGACGATGCCCGAGTTCCTGATCTTCTGTCGCAGCAGGGCGGGGTCCGCGTCAGACCAGTCGGTGAGCGGCTCGAGCCTTTTCCACTGGTCCAGCCCGTCAGGCTCGATAACGACACACCAACCATCTGCGCCAGAGGAATGACTGATTGGCCTCCGGGCCACGGCTTGCACGATCCCTGAACTTGGGGCATGTACATAGCCGCCGCCCAGGTGGGCGAAACAGCCGATTTCATCACCCTTAAGGACTTTTTGCCCTGTTTTTACCGTGGCTTCCGCCTCCGGGCCGTAGTGCTGGAGCAGGGGAACAATGAGCAGCCCAGGCAGCGGTGTGCGTTCCAGAGGGGTTTCACAAGATATTTTCTTGTTGTGACGTAAGTGGAGCCCACCATGAAAATGGTGTACCTGCTCTCCGGCGTTACGTGCCTGTTCTGCATGGTCGATGTGCATCATTGAGGCCCTGCCGGCGGAATTTCATCGAAAATCAAAGTCGCCCCGGCTACTACGGGCCGGGGTTTTGACCAACCCCAATCGCCCACATCCGGATGTCTGACCACCATATCGATGCAATCGACCGGGCAGGGGGGAAGGCACAGGTCGCAGCCAGTGCATTCGGACTCAATGACCGTGTGCATCTGTTTCGCTGCGCCGAGGATTGCATCTACCGGGCAAGCCTGGATGCACAAAGTACAACCAATGCAAGCCAATTCATCAATAACTGCCACCGCTTTTGGTTTTTCCTCGCCATATTCGGGGTTGAGAGGCATGGATTCAATACCCAGCAGATCCGCCAGTGCTTTGATACCGGTTTCCCCGCCTGGCGGACACTGGTTGATACCGGCCTCGCCGCTGGCGATGGCTTCGGCATAGGGCCTGCAGCCCGGGTAGTTGCACTGGCCGCACTGGGTTTGGGGCAGGATGGCTTCGATCTGGTCTATTACCGGATCGGATTCAACGTGAAATTTTCGTGCCGCCCAGCCGAGCCCGAGACCGAACAGGCCGCCGAGGAACGTGATTGAGAGGATGGCAGCCAGCACGTCAGAGTTTCGCCAGGCCCGTGAAACCCATAAACGCCAGTGCCATCAAACCCGCCGTGATCAGGCCAATGGGGGCGCCCCTGAAATGTACAGGAACGTCAGCGAAGGCAATCCGTTCACGCATCGCGGCAAACATCACCAGCACCAACCCAAAGCCAGTTGCTGCACCGAAGCCGTACAGCGCAGACTGCAACAGGTTATGTTGCTCCTGTAGGTTCAGGAGCGCGACGCCCAGTACTGCGCAATTGGTCGTGATCAGGGGCAGAAAAATACCCAGAATCCGGTAGAGCAACGGGCTGGTTTTGCGGATAATCAGTTCAGTTAATTGCACGACAACGGCAATGACGAGAATAAAACTGAGTGTTGACAGGTATTCCAGTTCCAGTGGTTGCAGCAGGTAACGGTTGAGCAGGTAACTGGACACCGAGGAAATCGTCAACACGAACATCGTGGCCACGGACATGCCGATCGCGCCTTCGAGCTTGTTCGAAACACCCATCAAAGGGCACAGCCCGAGGAAGCGGACCAAGACAAAATTATTCGCCAGCACTGTACTGACCAGTATCAGCAGGTATTCGGACATCTTCAGGTCACTCTCATTCCCGGCTTAGAACCTGCAAGTTTCAAGGATTCCCTGGAGTCGTCGACCATGGCTTTGATTTTGAGCGGGTCGATGCGCGTGACCAGGGGCTGAAAGGTATTGACCGGAACATCCAGCATAGGCTGGTCAAGTGCCTGCCAGTCGTCAACGTCCTGGCCCAGGAAAGCCGCGGCCTTCTGCGCCGTAAACGGCAGGACCGGGGCCAGATAAGTGATCAAAACCCGGAACAGGTTAATGCCTTGTGTGCAGACACCCTGGACATGTTCCTGCCGGTCTTCACGTTTGATCTGCTGCCAGGGTTTCTCATCATCAATGTACCGATTGGCTTGGTCCGCCAGTGACATGATTCGACGGATGGCGGACTGGTAGTTGCGCCCCTCAAAGTCTGCCGCGATGGTTTCTCTTGCCTTGATGAACGAGCTGTAGAGTTCCGGCGCCGGCAGGTTTTTGGACAGCCTGCCGTCGAACTTGCGCTGGATGAAGCCCGCACAGCGGCTCGCGATGTTGACCACTTTACCGACGACATCGGAATTGACCCGCTGGACGAAATCCTCGAGATTCAGGTCTATGTCCGCCGTACCCGGGCCCAGCTTGGCGGCGAAGTAATAACGCAGGTAGTCCGGGTTCAGGTGGTTGAGGTAGGTGCGGGCCTTGATAAACGTGCCCCGTGACTTGGACATCTTGACACCGTTCACCATCAGGAAACCATGTACATAGACTGCGGTGGGTGTTCTAAAACTGGCGCCCATCAGCATTGCGGGCCAGAACAGGGTGTGGAAATAGACAATATCCTTGCCAATGAAGTGATAAACCTCGGCTTCTGAATCCACACCCCACCAGTGATCGAAGTCCAGGCCTTCACGTTCGCACAATTCACGGAAACTGGAGATGTATCCGATCGGGGCATCCACCCAGACATAAAAGTACTTGTCTTGCGTGCCAGGAATTCGGAAGCCGAAATAGGGTGCATCCCTGGAAATATCCCAGTCCCGCAGGCCGTCGGTGAACCACTCCTGCATCTTGTTTGCTACTTCGCTCTGGAGTGCTCCGGATGCCATCCAGTCCTTCAAGCGCTGCTCAAATTCGGCAAGCCGGACAAAATAGTGCTCTGATTCCCTTAATACCGGCTTGCTGCCGGAGACCGCTGAGCGTGGATTGAGCAGGTCGGTTGGCGAGTAGGTACTGCCACAGGCTTCGCAACTGTCGCCGTACTGGTCGTGGGTGCCGCACTTGGGGCAGGTGCCGCGGATGAAGCGGTCAGGCAGGAACATCCCTTCTTCTTCATCATACATCTGTTTGATTTTGCGGCGCACGATGTAACCGCCCTCATCGAGTCGCTGGTATATTTGCTCGACCTGCTGCCTGTTGTAGTCACTGTGGGTTGAGGAGTAGTTATCGTAACTGATGCCGAAATCCCGGAAATCGGCTTTGTGCTCCTCGATCATCCTGTCGATGAGTTCTTCGGGGGTCGTATCTTCGGCCCGCGCCGAAAGCATGACCGGTGTGCCATGGGCGTCGTCCGCCCAGGCGAAGTAACATTCGTGGCCTTGTGAGCGTTGAAAACGCGCCCAGATGTCGGTCTGGATATATCCCAGCATGTGGCCGAGGTGGATCGCTCCATTGGCGTAGGGCAGCGCGCTGGTTACAAGGATTTGTCTCTGCTTAATTGTCATGCTGAATCCACCAGGCTCCCGGGGGCAGGTTTCAGGGTTTACCGCAGTTTTGCAGCTGAATTTGGAATTATGTCACGACCGGTGCCTGATAAGAACCATCGGAGAATGTTCCCGCATCCGGGTTAACCCGATACAATGATCGGCTGTACCGTGAACGCTCTGAATCGAATGTCAACTTTGAATGAAGAATACCTGAGAAACTTGCTTTCCCATATTAATGACCCTCGTGCGGGTCCGCCTTGGTGCAATATTGTGGGCTATACAGGAGACCTAAAATCATGAGCAGAGCAGAGGCGCCTGAGACAGGAACACCATTTTGAGCATCAAGCCAGATCACTGGATTCGCCGGATGGTTGAGTCCCACGGGATGATCGATCCCTTTGAACCGGGCCAGGTCCGACGTGGTAAACAGGGTAAGCGGTGTATTTCCTACGGGACGTCCAGCTACGGCTACGATGTGCGATGTGCGCGTGAATTCAAGATATTCACCAACATAAATTCCGCTATCGTCGATCCCAAGCACTTCGATGACAACAGTTTCGTGGATTTCAGCGGTGATGTCTGCATTATTCCGCCCAATTCATTTGCACTTGCGCGTACGGTGGAATACTTTCGCATCCCCAGGAATGTCCTGACCATTTGCCTGGGCAAATCCACTTATGCCCGCTGCGGCATCATCGTCAACGTGACCCCGCTGGAACCGGAATGGGAAGGCCACGTCACCTTGGAATTTTCCAATACAACCCCGTTGCCGGCCAGGATTTATGCGAATGAGGGAGTGGCCCAGTTCCTGTTTTTCGAGTCTGACGAACCCTGTGAACTGTCCTACGCCGACCGTGCCGGTAAGTACCAGGGCCAGACCGGCGTCACCCTCCCAAAGGCTTGATTTTTTACTTCAGTGGTGGCTGCTGAATGAGAGTGGCATAAGTTTCGAAGGTTTCCCTGCGGCGGAGTATCTTGAGTTCGACCTGCGAACCGGGTTCACGCTGTGATATTTTCAGCAGGAACTGGCTGGCGTCGTCTACAAGTTCTCCGTCCAGATTTATGATGATGTCACCCTGACGGATGCCTGCGTTCCAGGCGGGTCCGTCCCTGACTACCTCGCGGATACTGATGCCGCGCCGGATTGCGCTTCCATCCGCCCGTGATGTCGGACGTAGGTCGCCGAACCTGGCGCCCAGCCATCCGCGGCGAACCGAGCCGTATTCGATAATCTGATTCATCACGTACAGTGCCTGGGTAATGGGCGTGGCGAATCCAATATTCTGTGCACCGCTTATTCCCCCCAGCTTGCGCGAGTTGATTCCGATCAGGTCTCCATTGGCGTTGATCAGTGCTCCTCCGCTGTTGCCGGCATTTATAGCTGCATCAGTCTGGATGAAATCCTCGTAGAGTACCGAGTGCAGGTTATTTCTGCCAGTTGCGCTGACAATACCCATGGTTACTGTGTGGCTGAGTCCCAAGGCGTTACCGATGGCAAGCACCACGTCTCCGACATGGAGTTCTGATTGATCCGCAATCGGGGCCGTGGGTAGCCCTGTCAGGTTGACCTTGAGCACGGCCAGATCAGTCTCCGGGTCTGAACCGACGATCTTTGCGGGTGCGATGCGGCCGTCCCAAAGACTGATACGGATGTTTTGTACCTGGTTGACTACATGTTGATTGGTCAGGATGTAACCATCTTCGCTGAGCAAAACACCTGAACCCATATCCGAGCGCATGCGGTACAGATAGCGAAGACCTGGGCGCGACGCCGGGTTGGGGTTCATCAATGGCGGTTGCAGTGATTGCGTGTAAATACTCACAACTGCGGGCGCCGCGCGGTTGACTGCCTCTGCGTACGAGACAGGCGCCGCCGGGGTGGTTGCCGGCGCCACGGGCCGCTTGAGCCGATCTGCCAGTGATGGCCACAGGTAAATAACCACGAAAGCAATGGCCAGGCCCGCCATTATGGCGCGCACCAGGAATCCGATTAACTGCAAGCTTTTCGTCATGGAATAAGAGACCTTCGCTTTTTTACCGTTTTGTATGACAACAGAATTCCAACTTTGTCCATTCTATCGGTAAATGCATTGTTTAACCTGGCGTAAATCGGATAAAATGGTCGTTTGATCGTGGGCTGGGGCCGGAATACTGCTGGTTTATCCGGAAACGGTTTTCCAGACTTTGTGCCTCGACAATTGATAATTCCAAATTAGTACTCCTTAGAAGGAGTATTAGCAGACCCCGCAGGGTTCTCTTCCAGCTGGAGAAATAAATGCCAACTGATGGCATGAACAAGGGACGGCGCCGGTTTCTCGTCGCCACAACCGCAGTCGTGGGCTCTGTAGGTGCGGGTTTCGCAGCGGTGCCTTTCATTCAATCCTGGCAACCCAGTGCAAAGGCGCAGTCCTTGGGTGCACCGGTGCAGGTCGACATAAATAGACTGGAGCCAGGTCAGCTTCTAAAGGTGCAATGGCGTGGACAGACCATCGGTATTCTACGCAGAACGCCCGAAAGCCTGAGGCTGTTGTCAGAAGTTACCCCCGATTTGCGTGACCCGCAGTCGCTCGAGTCCGAGCAGCCTTCATTTGCTCAAAATGAGACGCGGGCGTTGAAAGATGAGTACCTGGTAGTGAATATGCACTGTACCCACTTGGGATGTGTTCCCCAAATGGTGCCTCAGGTCGGCCCCCAGCCATTCCAGGAAAACTGGAAAGGCGGTTTTTTCTGCCCCTGCCACAAATCGAAATTCGACTTGGCCGGCCGGGTCTACAAGGGAGTTCCTGCCCCCACAAACCTGAAAATTCCGCCATACGGCTTTCTCGATAACCGGACCCTGCTAATCGGTGCAAGCCAGGAAGGAGTTGGATAATGGCCAAGCCAGCTAGCATGCTCGCCAAGCGAGCTGATGCTTTGATGAATTGGATCGACAAGCGCTTGCCGGTCGCGGCGTTCTGGAAAGCCACCATGACGGGCTACTACGCCCCGAAAAATTTCAATTTCTGGTATTACATGGGCTCACTGGCCCTGCTGGTGCTGGTGATGCAGATTGTTAGCGGTATTTTCCTGACCATGTTTTACAAGCCATCAGCCCTTGAGGCGTTTGCATCGGTTGAATACATCATGCGTGACGTCAACTGGGGCTGGCTGATTCGCTACATGCACTCCACCGGAGCTTCGTTCTTCTTCATCATTATTTATTTACACATGTTTCGCAGCCTGTTGTACGGCTCGCACCGCAAGCCCAGGGAATTGCTGTGGATTTTCGGCATGTTGATCTACCTGGCCCTGATGGCGGAAGCCTTCACGGGCTACGTGTTGCCATGGGGCCAGATGTCCTACTGGGGCGCGCAGGTGATCATCAACCTGTTTGGGGCGATCCCGAGTATCGGCGAACCACTGACCGAATGGATCAGGGGGGATTTTTCCATCTCCGATGCAACCCTCAACCGCTTTTTTGCCCTGCACGTGATCGCGATACCCCTGGCCCTGCTGGCGCTGGTGATGTTGCACCTGGTCGCATTGCGAGAGACCGGCTCGAACAACCCGGATGGCATCGAAATCAAGGCGAACAAGGATGCGAACGGGCTGCCCAAAGATGGCATTCCCTTCCACCCTTATTACACCGTGAAGGATATTTTCGGGGTGGGAATATTTCTCCTCCTGTTCGCTTTCATCTTGTTTTTCTGGCCGGAAGCGGGCGGGATCTTCCTCGAGCGGGACAACTTCATTCCGGCGACTCCCCTGGTCACGCCGGAGCATATCGTGCCGGTGTGGTATTTCACACCCTACTACGCCATTCTCAAAGCAGTGCCTGACAAGCTGATGGGCGTGATCTTGATGGGCGCTTCCGTGTTGATCCTGTTCTTCCTGCCGTGGCTGGATCGCTCACCGGTCAAGTCCATACGCTACAAGGGCACATGGTACAAAGTGTTGCTGGCCTTGTTCACGATTGCCTTTATCCGGCTGGGCATGCTGGGAATGGCCGAAGGAACACCCTCCCAGACGATCGAGATGCGGGTGTGGACGTTTGTGTATTTCTCGTTTTTCATTCTGCTGTTTTTCCTCAGTCCAAAAGGGAAAACCAAACCTGTACCGGACCGGGTGACACGCCGATGAATAAGCAATCAGTCATGGTCATTCTGTGCCTGGTTGCGATCAATTCAACCATGAGCCCAGTTCTTGGCTCGGACCCAGGGATGCTCGAAAACTCCGGTGTGAATTTCCGCGACAAGGCGGCTATCCAAAGAGGCGCAAAGTGGTTCGTCAACTATTGCCTGTCCTGTCACAGCGCCAGCTACATGCGGTACAATCGCCTGGCCGAAGACCTTGACCTTGACCAAGACATTGTGTTGCGGAACCTTGCATTTGCTGATGTGAATATTGGCGATACGATGGAAATCGCCATGCGACCGAAAGACTCCGAGGCCTGGCTGGGCAAAACACCGCCTGACCTCTCGGTTATATCAAGGTCACGGGGTAACGACTGGCTGTTCACCTACCTGAAATCGTTCTATCGCGATGAAAACGGTGGATGGAATAACCTGCTCCTGCCCAACCCTTCCATGCCGCACGTTTTCTGGCAGCTGCAGGGTATCCAGGAGCCCGTGTGGTCGAGTCACGATGAAGAGAGGGTCATTGAACACCTTGAGCTGACTTCGCCTGGTTTGCAGTCACCGCAAGAATATGAACAGACAGTGAGGGACCTGGTTACGTTCCTTGATTACCTCGGCGAACCCTCGAAACTGAAAAGAAAGAACATCGGTATCTGGGTCATGCTGTTCCTGGTGGTGTTTACCCTGGTGGCCTATGCGTTGAAAGTTGAATATTGGCGGGATGTGCATTAGGTCGCATATGAATGTGTGGGCCAGGCACGATTTACTGGTCGAGTCGTCAAAGACCAAACATTTTTAGGAGATTAGTGTGGCAATATCAGCTCGAGGTCGATCGACCATGGCGTTGTATTCATCCGAGACCGGTCTGGACAGCCACCGGGTACGATTCGTGATTGCCGAAAAAGGGATCAATGTTGATGTCATTAACATCACTCAAAACGAATCCGCAGCGGCCGATCTGGCAGAGATTAATCCTTACAACTCGGCCCCTACCTTGGTAGACAGGGACCTGGTGCTGTATAACGCGGGTGTTATCAACGACTATCTGGATGAACGCTATCCACATCCACCGCTGATGCCGGTAGACCCCGTTTCCCGTGCGAAGCTCAGATTGGTGCATCATCGCATTCGGCAAGACTGGTATTCCCTGGCGTATGAAATCGAGGCCAGCACCGGGAAAAAATCTGAGCAGGTTGCCAGGCAACTCAAAGAAAGTATTATCGCCGCCAATGAGCTGTTCAAGGTGCAGGATTATTTGCTTAGTGATGAACTGACCCTGGTGGATTGTATGTTGGGACCCCTGATGTGGCGGCTTTCGCACTATGGTGTGAGACTGGGTAAGCCTGGCAGCTCGGTCGAGACCTATGCACAAAGGGTCTTTTCAAAGGCTTCTTTCAAGTCCAGCCTGACCATGGCTGAACGTGAATTGGTGCTTAGAGCTTCCTGAATGATGCGCCCCGGGGAGACGATGGCGCGCGAAGACGAAACTCAATGTCCGGGGAGATGACACCCAACAGGCCCTATCTTCTCAGGGCACTGTACGAATGGATCAGTGACAACGCCATGACGCCCCATATCCTGGTTGACGCCGAATTTACCGGGGTTGATGTTCCTGAACAGGCTGTCCAGAAAGGCAAGGTCATACTCAATATCGACAATGCGGCTGTCCATGAACTCGAAATGGGTAATGAGTGGCTTACGTTCACTGCTCGGTTTTCTGGTAGAAAACACGGTGTTTCCGTACCGCTTGAGGCCGTGCTGGCTATCTATTCCAAGGAAAATGGCCAGGGCATGATGTTTGCCCAAGATGATGAACCCTTGACGCCCACCGACCCGGACGCCGGCCCGGAGCAGACTCCTCGCAGGTCCCATCTCACGATCGTCAAGTAAAACGCAGGCTAGTGTATTTCCTGGATTAGTTGGCCATCGCTGGTATTGATGATAACGGTGGGATGGTGTCCCGGTGTGATCAGCACGCTGCCGCCCGTGCGAAGAATTCCGTCCTTGGCGAAATCAAAACGGTATTTCAGACTGTAGTTGCGCGCATGCCCGTTATGCTTCAATTGGACTGAGTCCAGCACTACGGTATCATCCATTAACGTCAGGCCATATTCACGGCAGGTGATTGAAGCAGCCCGGCGTGCTTTTTCCTTCCCTTTGAGCAAGTGCCACCAAGTAATTGCAGCTAGTCCTGCCAGGGTGAGAATCAGCAGGCCGGTCATGGCATCGCTCTAGAGTTTTTCTTTTTTTCTGAATTCATTTCCGTTAGCCCACCAAGTCCGTACAATATTAACCCGCATATTGTATCTGCGGTTTATCTTTCCGGGAACCAGACAGGGATCAAATCGGTCTAGCATGACCGGATTAACACAATGGAACTGGCATGCATTTTCTGATCAGTAATGACGATGGGATCGCAGCGCGGGGTATTCAAGTCCTGTCACGGCGTTTGAGTGAATTGGGGAAAGTGACCATAGTAGCCCCGGACCAGGATCGCAGTGGCGCCAGTAATTCACTCACCCTGGACTCGCCAGTGCGTATCGTCGAGATTGAAGAGAGGAAATTTCGCGTCACCGGGACCCCTACGGATTGTGTTCATATTGCGCTTACAGGCTTGCTTGAGAGGGACCCCGACATGGTGGTTTCCGGAATCAACGCCGGTGGCAATCTGGGTGATGATGTGATCTATTCCGGAACAGTTGCTGCGGCTATGGAAGGGCGGTTCCTGGGTATTTCAGCCATTGCCGTTTCCCTGGTATTCACCGATAAACCACGTCATTTTGAGACCGCTGCGGAGGCCATTGCGCTGCTTGTGCAACGTTTGCGCCAGGAGCCCTTACCCGCTGACACCATCCTGAATATCAATGTTCCCGATTTGGCATGGTCTGATATTGGGGGGTTTGAAGTGACACGCCTGGGCCACAGACATCGGGCTGAGCCGATGATCCGGGAATTGGACCCCAGGGGAAGACCCATGTACTGGATTGGCCCGCCAGGCGCGGAACAGGATGCCGGTCCGGGAACGGATTTTGATGCCGTTCGCCGGGGCTATGTATCTGTTACGCCGATTCACGTCGATCTGACCAGGTACCAGGCGCTGGACCAGGTGGCGGGCTGGGTAGCCGAAATTAGCCTGGATAAGGTGAGTGACCCGGAGGCTGTAACGTGATCCACAGCCGTAAAGGCATACCGAAAGGTATTGGTATGACATCGCAGGGTACCCGGGATCGCCTGGTTCGACGACTTCGCGACAACGGCATCCAGAACGAAAAAGTACTGCAGGCCATTGCAATGACACCGCGCCACGAATTTGTCGATGAAGCACTTTCCAGCAGGGCCTATGAAGATACGGCCCTGCCCATCGGCCTGAGTCAGACAATTTCCCAACCCTGGGTGGTGGCCCGGATGACCGAGGCCCTCCTGGAGTGCGGTGCGGTGGACAAGGTGCTGGAGGTGGGAACGGGTTCCGGGTACCAGGCCGCCATTCTTGCCGCGCTGGTGCCGAAAGTATTTACCGTCGAGAGGATACAGAATCTCCTCAAACAGGCCCGCCGGCGATTCCACAAGCTAGGCCTGCACAATATTTACACGCGCTACCGGGATGGCCACCTGGGCTGGCCAAGCCAGGCGCCTTTTGATGGCATTTTAGTTACCGCTGCGGCCATGCTGATTCCCGAAGAATTGCTGGAACCGTTACGGATAGGTGACGTGAT
>JADFKH010000028.1 GCA_022565025.1 Pseudomonadota bacterium | reverse complement strand
TGCACTTCCAGCTTTCCATTACACGGATTGATCTTGAGCCAATTGACCGCGTACAGGCTGCACCTGCCCAGGCATCCTTGACGGGTTTTGGTAATCAGATCGGCGTTGATTAGTTCCTTCATTGCATTGTTCAGGGTCTCAGGTGATTTAAAGCCGTGTTCATCTCGCATGACAGACCATGCAGCGGTCAGATCGCCGTTGTTTTCACCGGTGAATTGAAATGTCAGAGCGTTCAATAATTTCACCGCATTACCATTGAGTGTGCGGTAGTCTGCACAGCGGTGAACTTTGCGTGGAATCTGGTAGAAAGAGTCATTCATCTCTCATGTAATCCCCATCATCCACCGATGAAGAACTGGAATTGGTAAATCAACAAATCGCGCGTCGGCAGTCAGGTGATGCGCTGCCTCACAAATTACATGCCCATCCAAAATGTAATGGGTGACAAGCCTATGGCTTGGCGGTCTGGGCCCTGTGTTTAGATTTGGTTTGGAAGGTGTTACAATAGTGTCCATTGATCTAACCTCTTGTGGATGGTTCGGTTGATAAAGTTCTTGGGCAAAGAACATGAAGGCCTACTGATCATTCAGCGGGCCTTCTTCGTTACGGGAATAAGCTGCGCGAACTGCCGCTTTCAACTGGTCTATATCTCTCCAGTGTTTTTGCGGTAAAAGCGACTCGCCTTTGAGTGGCGAGAATCCGATTTGGCCGGAATTTGAGCCTTGGCGGAGCACGCCCGCGGGCCGACTATCAACAAAAATAGTTTCGGCGACAATCATGCTGCTGCACTTTCCAGCTCACGGAGATAAGCACGGATCGATGTGTCCGTAATAAAAGACCGCGTGCCGATTTTTACTCGTTTGAGTTTTCCTGCGCCGATCAGGTCGTAGGCCTTGGTATGGCCTATATCGCCCAACATATGCCTAGTTGTCGGGATGGAATGAATCAGCGGTGCCGTTTTGGTGTCTTTCATTGGTATCCTCCTAAATTCCCTCGTGTACGTGTAGCTTGACTTGAGGACACTATGCGAGAGAAAAAAAGAGATTTACAAGACTATTTGCTTATAATTCAATCAATTATGTGTAGGGTGCAAGCACACTGCACATATTTTGCCGTGGCCCCGGTGTCGAAGCCGGGGGTTTTATTTGAGGGAATGTGGCTATTCATAGCCTCTCGTGTTGTTCGAGAGGTTAGGGAAAAGTGCCGCTGCCCAAGCCTGCGATCAAATGTTGTCAGGAGGCCACAACGCCCATGCCTCTTTTGCACATACTGATTGCGGTCGGATGAAGCCGTGTCGAACTTTCGTTCACCACAAGATTGGCACCAATCGCAGCCGTAAAAAACTAGAATTTTTGAGGGTTATGCCGTAAGATTCGTAACAACTTTGATAACGTTACGGAAGCTGTTATGAAACGACGCAAGAAATGCCCGGTTTGCCGTGCTGCTTTTGAATCAGTAACAGGTGGTCGGCGACGGAAGTACTGTTCAAGGGCTTGTCGGCAGAAAGCTTACCGGGAGAGGCCAGAGCGGAACCCAGCGTTTAAGTTGCTGGCTAACGATATATTCAGCATCCAAGACCGCACAGCACGCGCAAGGGGAGCAGTGCGTGTACTGGAAAATCTCGGATACGAGGTCACGCTGACTCCGAGCAAAGGGCCGAAGCCACGCAAAGAAGGCCCGCCATTGCGGTCGGTCTGAACGCATAATCGTCATAATAATATTCAGCATACTTAGGTTCGCTAGACCTGGCTTGTATCTAGCGGCTCAAGCAAATCACCGAACAGGCCGAATCCGGGCAATAGCCAGGACAAGGGTCACATTGAGAAACGCGCCCACAATCGCTCTCAGGCCTTACATACAGCGCAGCAGCGCAGCCACCATCAAGGCAGAATGAATTAAACGGTGTTTTCCCCTCATTAATTAAGTTTTAGTAACCAGCGATATATTGTCGAAGCTTTTGGAGCGGGGATTTTAAAGTTTTCGTTATATACATGGATTTTAATTTGTTGATATAAATCTTTTGAGGCTTGTAGTTTCGATTTAAACTGGCCTTCCCTGTAGAGTTTAATTGCTTGCTGTTCCAGTCGGTCATACTGCACTCCCCTGGCAACTCCACCCATTTTGGGAAGACTGTTGTTATCTTCTTGTTCTATCGCTTCCAGGCGCTGCTCTTCAGCCCGTTTTTCAGCAGCAATGCGGTCATGTTCGGCGTAGGCTTCGATCTCAGCAGCAATCAGTTCAGCGGCAAGGCGTTCTTCCCGCTCAAATCCATCAGAAATATTTTCCTCGATTGTTTGCAATTCGTTATTGAGTTCTTCAATGTGCCGTTCCTTTGATTCAAGCTCGCTTATTGAGAGATGGGGTGTGGTCTCCCATTTTTCGATTTCCTCTTTTACTTTATGCATATCCTTGAGTAAGCCGAGATCCCACAATCGTCTCCGCTCTCTTTCAAAAGCTGGATTTTCCCAGCCATCCCAAAGACAAGCACGCCTTCGCCGGTCATCTGGTGTTTGGTTGTCCCAAGGTGTGGGACGGAATCCACGCTCGACTCGTTTCTGGAGATCTTCTGGCAATTCGTCAAAAGGCGTCTCGAACCAATCTTCAAGCTCTGCTTCTAGTGATATATAACTACTCATATTGTCTTCTTTCATACCAGCACTCCTTCTAGTGCTTAGGTCGAATGGAGATTTTAAAATTTCACGCCTTCGCCCCCTTACGGATCGGTGTCACAGTGCCATCTTGTTTTGTTTCAATGTCGCAGTAATCCGCCCATGCGTTCATCAATTTGACGCGCTTCGGGAACACCGTGGAACGGAAATAACTGGCTTCTGCGCCGTCTTTCAGCTGATGCGCTAATGCGTGTTCACAAACTTCTCTGGGAAATGCGGTCTGGTCTGCCGCCCAATCGCGGAAGGTGCTTCTCATGGCATGTGCGGTTATGCCGGGATGCAATTCATTGATCAATCGCATACTGCCTATGGTGGTTAGTCCCTTTTCCAAAGATGGACCGGGGAATGTGAAGTCACTGACTTTGGGTAAGGATTCCAGTAGTTGCGTGGCTTGCGGTGACAACGGGATTTCATGTGGCTTACCGGCTTTCATCCGGTCACCGGGAATCGTCCAGACCTTAGCCTTCAGATCAATCTCAGACCACTGTGCGCCCATGACTTCACCGGGACGGGTAGCGGTCAAAATTTGCAGTTCAAATGCCTTTGCGGATAGTGTGTTTTTCTCCCTTAACTTCGCCATAAATACGCCGACATCGCTATAGGGTAATGCTGAGAGATGCACAATTTTATTCAGTTTCGTTGGTTTCGGCAGAATCTTGTTGAGGTGTCCTTTCCAGCGTGCTGGATTTTCACCTGTACGATATTTCCGTGCCGTGGCCCAATCCAATACGCATTCAATTCTTTGGCGAACTCTCGTGGCAGTTACGGTTTTTTCCTGCCAAATGGGTTCCAGGCATGATAAGACCAGTCCAGTATCGATCTTGGCAACCGGCAGCGGCATTAACTTCGAAGCGTAAGCGTTTAATGAAGAGGGCCACTGGTCTGCATGTTTTTTGTTCTTCCAGCTTGCCCGGTTCGCAGCAATGTACCTGTCCGCGCAATCCTTGAAGGTCAATCTCATGCTATGGGCCAGCTTTTTCTCTTGCAGTTCCAGCTTGGCTTCCTCAATGGGGTCTTTACCTTCCCAAACCATGTTGCGGCATTCCCCGGCGCGTACACGTGCCATAGCAAGCGAGACATCATGTTTACCGTACCTGCCCAAACCTTTATCACGCGACTTTCCGGTGATGCGATCTCGCCAGCGGAATACCCACGTTTTCCTCCCGTCCGGTTT
Organism: Pseudomonadota bacterium; assembly: GCA_022565025.1. Taxonomy (GTDB): domain Bacteria; phylum Pseudomonadota; class Gammaproteobacteria; order Xanthomonadales; family SZUA-36; genus JAJRRA01. The sequence goes on along the minus strand of JADFKH010000028.1, from coordinate 15,150 downwards.
GACCAGTAAATACAGACCGCCGCCATCGCAATACCTTCCTTGTTTCGTTTGCTTCTCTACGCCAATTGCTGTTAATTTGTCACGCATAATGTCTCGCTCCTACACATTTGAAATCGTCTGCCAACACTGGTGTTCCCTATAACAGTCCCTAGAGAATACGCCGATTAGCGGCGGATAGCAACGGACAGTAGAGAATAAGGACAAACAGTGAAAGTATTACAGGGTACTGGGTATAGAAGAATAGCGTCGTGTAATCGATTGAAACAAAAAGCGAATAATGATGGCGGACTCGGACTAATAATCCTCCAACATGGCATCGTAGTCCGGTACTGGGGGGTCTCCGTCGTAGATCAGGAATTCACGTCTCTGCAGGTAGGCATCGCGGATCAGGGCATAGGGATCGTGGGCGCTCTCGATGTCATCATCAAAGGTCAGCAGTGATGCGCGCAGGGTGATCAGGTCTACGACTATTGGCACGTAGTTATTATGTTCCCGCGCATAGTAGCTGGGTGGGTAGAAGAATCCGTAGAAGCCGCGGCCGAGGACATCGCGCGGAGTAAAAGGTCCGAAAAAGGGCATCACCAGGTAGCGGCTGTCTTTCCATCCCCAGACCGCCATAGTCTGGCCGAAGTCCTCGTCATAATAAGGAATGTCTTCTTTGCTGGCGACGTCGAAAAAGCCAAGGAGGCCCACCGTAGAATTCACCAGGAAGCGACCGGTGGCTGTCAGCGAGTCTTCGAACCTGCCCTGGAGCAGCAGGTTCAGGAAAGTAACCGGGTAGGCCAGGTTGCGAAAGAAATTCCGCACACCACGTTGTGGGGCGTCCGGCATGATGAAGTCGTAAGACTTTGCAACCGGCCGGAATATGGCCTGGTCGAGACCCATGTTGAATGCATGCATCTTGCGGTTATAAGACTCCCAGGGGTCCTGTTCGGGGTCAGTCATGGTCGCGGGCTGGCTGGCGCAGGCGGTGAGCAGCAATGCAAACAACACGGCACAAGCACTGGACAGCAAAGAGCGCATCTTTACGGGTTCAAATCGAATCATTGTCCTGGTATTTCTTCCAAGCGACCCCTGCCAGAAATATCCATCAGCTTGTCTGCTTCACACAGTTTTGCCAGGCGCAGCAGGTTTGCCGGCGCATTGGTGATATGCAGTTGCCGGTCCAGCAGGTTGACCATTGCCTGCCACTCGAGCAGCAGTGCCAGGCCAGAGCTATCCGCATGCCTGACCCCGGCCAGATCAATGTTCAGGGTGGAGCCACTGACGGTAAACCTACTTTCGAGTTCCCGGTAGATGCCTGGTGTGGAAACGAAATTCAGTTCGGGGCCAAGGTGCACCGTTCCGTCATCTCCCGTGTGGATGCTGCTGTCACTCATCGAGGCTTACATTACCTGCAATGATGTCTGCGGTCACTTTGTCTATGCCCTCTGCTCGCACCCTGGGTGATATCTGGTTGCGAAAAGTAATCACGTAGGAAATGCCCTCAACGGTTACGTCAAATGCCTTCCAGCCTTCGTCGGTCCTGTGAAAAGCATAGTCCACCGGAATAAAACCGCCTCTGGTCAACTTGATTCGTGTGCGAACCCGGGTGAGCTTGTCTGTGTTCTTTCCCTTCAACGGCATCACTTGAATTTGTCGGTCACTACTGAACTCGATCAGGTTGTCGGAATAACGGTTGATCAGAACGTTGCTCAGGGCGTCGGAAAAGGCCAGCAGTTGTTCCGTTGAAACACCCCGTCCGGCCCGGCCGAGAACCAGTCGGGCGGAATAAACCACATCGATCAATGGCAGCATGTTTTCCCGGACGACGTTTCTCAAAAGTTCAGGGTTTTGGGTAAATTCGGCTCGGTGGCTGTCCAGTACTTCGAGGATGCGTGTGATCGCCTGGGTGATGACGGTCGCCGGATCACGCTCATCCACTGCGCCTGCCGGGCTGCTTCCAAGCAAAAAGAACAAGGCGCAGGGAAGTAATCTCTTCACTGGCTTTCATCCGATGAGCCGGTATTGAACAGGTATTTGCCGATCACCTGCTCCAGGATCAGCGCAGACTGTGTGATGAATAGTTCATCGCCTTCGACCAGCATGTCCGGCGCACCACCGGGTTCCAGGCCGATGTACCGGTCCCCCAGCACACCTGAGGTCAACACCGACGCGCCAGTGTCGGAAGGGATTTCATTGAACCGTGTGGCGATGTCCATATTCACTACTGCTTCAAACATGACAGGATCCAGCACGATGGATTCGACCATGCCCACCGTCACGCCAGCAATCTTGACCGGCGATTTTACCCTGAGGTCAGCGACGTTGGTGAAGCGGGCGCTGATCCTGTAAGTGTCTTTGCCAATTTCCTGCCCGTAGTCGGTTGCTCGCATCGCTAGCCAGACCAGGGCGGCGATGCCGAGCAGCAGGAAAATGCCGGATGCGAGTTCCACCTTGTAATTAGGACGCATAGGGTTACCTCAGGTAAAAAACGATGTCATGATAAAGTCGAATACCAGGATGAGCACCGAACTCAACACGACCGTGTTGGTGGTTGCGGTGCCCACGCCAGCGCCGGTTGGTTTGGCCGTATAACCAAAGAATACAGCGACCAGGCCGACCAGGCCACCAAATACCAGGCTCTTCCACATGCCACCGACAAAGTCCTTGTAGAAATAAATGCCGGTTTGCAGTTTACTCCAGAAAATGCCGGCATCCATGTCCATCACCCCAATCGAGAATACAACACTGCCCAGGATGGCCAGGGCGTTGAACATGGCGGTCAGCAGGGGCAGCGAGATCAAGCTGGCTATGAAGCGTGGCAGCGCGATGATCTGGATGGGATCGATGGCCATCAGTTCCATGGCTTCGATCTGGTTGGTGGCCTTCATCAACCCAATCTCGGCGGTGACCGAAGTGCCGGCGCGCCCGGCAAACAAAAGGGCGGTAAGTACCGGCCCAAGTTCGCGGAACAGGGACTTGACCACCAGCAGACTGACCTGGTCGGAAGCACCAAATTGCTCCAGGGCATTGATCGCTTGCAGTGACAATACCATGCCGACGAAAAAGCCGCAGATCATGACGATAACCAGCGATCGTGCGCCGATCAGGTAGATCTGCTGCAATACTGATCGGACCTGCGCGGCGCTGAAGCGGATGCTGGAAATCATCCTCATCAGGAACAGGAGGCACTGGCCGCTCTGTGCAACAGGCCCGGTCAGTTTGCTGGTGTAATGACCTAAAGTGGCCATATCAGTCCAACAACCCCCAAGGTGTACCGGGTGTTTGGTAGTGGAAAGGGATCGGCCCCTCCATTTTGCCATTCATGAACTGGTTTACACTCGGCTCGGTGCTCGAGTTCAGCTCTTGCGGCGGGCCTTCCCCGGCAATTTTTGCTGAAGCCATGATGTAACAGTAGTCAACCAGCTGGCTCATCTGGGTCACGTTGTGCGTGACCACGATGCTGGTCAGGCCCAGGGCGTCGTTGGTTTCACGCATCAGCGTTCGGATGGTGGAAACAGCAATCGGGTCCAGCCCTGTCATGGGTTCGTCGTAAAGCATGATGCCGGGGTCGAGGACAACCGCCCGGGCAAAAGCAACCCGTCGCGCCATACCGCCTGACAATTCATGCGGCATGAGGTCCTCGATACCGCCCAGGCCCACCGCGTTGAGCTTGCTCATCACCAAGCGGCGAAGCAGGGGCTCCGGGAGGTCTGTGTGTTCTCGCAAAGGAGTTGCGATGTTTTCGAACACCGTCAGGTCAGTAAACAGCGCCCCGTCCTGCAGCAGGACACCGATGTTACGGCGGAAGCGGTGCAATTCCCGGTCAGACATCCGCGATACCATCTGTCCATTGACTTCAATGGTTCCCTCATCCGGTTTCAGTTGCCCGGAAATCAGCCGCAGAATCGTCGTTTTGCCAACGCCGCTTGGACCCATGAATGCGACAATGGAACCCTGCTGGATATCCATGCTGATGCCATCGAGGATCGTATTGCGACCACGCCGGAAAACCAGGTCCCGGATCCGGATGGCCGTTTTGATTATTTTTGCTTGTTCCATTTGTCCTGGCAAAGAGACCGATCCATAGTTCAGGTGCAATTGTAGTACGAATCTGACCCGCAAAACTTCATTAATGTTTCAGAGATATGCAATATACAGACTTTTAACTCATTCTAAGTTCCAGGGAGGGTGATCCGGGAGGAATTTTCAGGGCAAAAAAAGAGAGGAGGCTTACGCCTCCTCTCCGTAGAAGTATCGGAACTCCGCTGATGGTGGACTGCAGATCCTCCTGGGCCTTTCCAACTTCACCCGGTGCTCAGCTCTCTGCTGCTGGCCTCCGGTCACGGGACTTCTGCTCCCGCCTTTCTTTATTGACGCTAAGTTGTGACATCTCTCGACCTTTCGACTCCGCTGGCTCGCGCCTGCTTTCGGGGCTCGCGCCCTTTCCGCCTGATCGGTCCTTCCAGCTTGCGCTTTCCGGTCCGCCGGTCGTCAGTAGCCGAAGCTTCTTACAACCTTTCGATCTTCCTGAGCCGAAGCCCCTTCTGGTTTTCCGATCTTCCTGAGCCGAAGCCCCTTCTGGTTTTCCGATCTTCCTGAGCCGAAGCCCTTTCTGGTTTTCCAATCTTCCTGAGCCGAAGCCCTTTCCGATCTTCCTTCCTTCCTGAGCCTTATCCTAAACCGAAGCCTACGATGAAGCCCTTTCCGATCTTCCTTCCTTCCTGAGCCCAGTCCTAAGCCAAAGCCTAAGTTTAAGCCCTTTCCGATCTTTCGACCTTCCTGAGCCGAAGCTCGTTCCAGTCTTGTGGCCTGATGAGGTTTACACCTCCTGGCGTCTATCTCGAGGGATCGCATTCTCCCTCTTGAGTCACCCTTGTCAGTGGTACGACCGGCAATTACAGAGTCCGGTCTGGGTGACGTGCTCAGTACCACCTGAACACTTGTCCGCTTTTCTGTTGCCCTTCGCTGCCTTCCGGCGGGTCGGCCGTCCGGCTGATGGGCTTCTTGGAACGGGGGATCAAATCTACTCCCGCTCCCCGGAGTTGTCAACGGCCGAAATTCCCTAGTTATGAGACTTTTCTCAAGGCCAGTCTCACATGAAATATCCAAGTTGCTGAATAGCCAAAGAACCTGAAAATTGCAAAAAATATTTATTTGCGATGAAGCGAATTTGTTGCGCAAAATTGGATCAGTTTTCTTCGGTGGTTTTGAATTTTTTATCGCGGTGCTGTTCGAATTGAAATTCGCGAAGCAATGGAGAAGACCGGTACCGACATCCTTGAAGACACACCAGAGACTTCGGCGACGGCTATGGGCGGTACGCAAGTCCGAAAAGAAACACCACATCGGGCGTGGCGGAAGATAAAACGTCCTCGACCAGGGCCGCATCCAGCCACCACCGGGGGCTGAAGTTCCAGGTCACTCCAAACGTAGCCATGATGGCGGCATCGCCGACCTGCGGGAGGGGACTATCAAACAAGGCAGCGTGACTGTCTAGCTGCGCCTTCCAGGCAAACTTATCGGTGAACCGCCAGCCGAGACCGAGGTGACCGGTCCATGCCGTATTCTTCTGCTGTGCCGGCGCAAATTCACCATCACCCAGCACCACCAGTCCGGCAGCCGCGGTGATTGCCAACCGCCCGGATACCAGCCCGGCATCGGTGTATTCGAGGTAGAGCGACGTATCCCACCCACCACTGCCGGTCAGCTTATCCGGGTCACCGGTCGGTGCCTTGAGCGTGCCGCGTAGTGCGAAACCTCGCCCGTCCTTGCGCCATGCCTGCCAGCCCAGGCGCAGCGTAATATCGCCAATGCCGCTGACGGGTTCATTGATGTCGAATACGGTCATTCCGTCGGCCAGCCATTGGTAGGCGATCTGTCCGCGGGGTGCGCCTTCGCGGTCGCGGCCGCTGGCACCCGTGAGGTCGTGAAACGATTTGATCAGGCCATCGAGGTGGCCACCACTGTGATAGATCCACGGCAGATCCATGCCGACTTCAAAGCGCGATCCTATGCCTCGTTGCACTGAAAATGTAGTGACACTGGTTTCTCCGTTTTTACAGGGTTTGAGGCGGTGCCTGCGTAGGCGGAGGTAACGTTCGTGACGCGTCATGAGTAACAATTCCCCCTTTCATCGCATCATCAAATCACTTTGCCGCTAATTGGCAGACAAATGAAACGCCACGGTGCAAAGTACCTGCCGTCGGGGCCGTGAGAAGGAGGCGTCCTGATTTTCCCTTTTTAACGGAGTATTCCAATGAAGATCAAACACATCCCCATTCTTTCTGCTGGCCTGTTGCTACTGGCCAGTAACGCCGTGGCCGAAGACACCATTGCGCTGCGCGCGGTGAACAAGGCGGGCGAAGTCATTGACGCTGCGCTGGTGGCTTACGGTGGCGCAGAAGCCATCACCAATCTCAATGTAGTCGCCCGCAAAAGCAATTTCACCACCTGGGCAACGACCCAGTCTCTGCAACCAGGCGCACCCTGGGATCAAGGCCAGACCTCCAATTTTGCTGCTATCAATTTTAGCGAAGAACAATTCCGAGGTGCCACCAAGGGATCCGGTGGCGGTTTTGATATTGACGCGGGCCAGCTCATTAACGGTGAGAGCAGTTACACGTTTGATTTTCGTGCTGGCACCATGACCGCTGTCGCCGAACCGGATTTCAATACCACGTCAGGGCCGTTTATCCGTGTGACCGCACCGTTGCTGGTGAAGCAACTGCAAAACCGGCGGCACACCTCGCACTGGCTGGGTGAAACCGAGTTTGATGGCCGCGCGCACGATGTCGTCACGCTGGTGATGGAAGTGGGGCCGGCTTTGAGCCTGTATTTCGACCAGGAAACCCACCTGCTCTCGCGCTCCGAACGCGTACTGGCGCCGTTCGGGCAGATTGACTACCGGTTTAAGGACTATGTCACGATTGACGGCATCCCGTTCGCCAAGACCTTCGAGTTGTATGCCGATGACCAGCAGAACATGCTGATTGACCGTTATGAAACGGTGGTCAACCCGGATTTCGCGCAATACCTGGAATTGCCCAAGGACCTGGAAGCGATTGCGGCCGCGCCGCCGGCTTCAACAGAGGTCGAGCTACAGGAATTAGCAGAAGGCGTCTTCCTGGTGGGTGGCGCCGGCACCTTCGTGATGTTCGTGGAAATGGACGATTACGTGGTCTCTATCGGCGGTACCGCCGGCGTGCCGGAGCGCATTGCCGAATTCCGCAAGGTGGTTGAGGACAAGCCCATCAGGTACGGCGTATTGACCCATCACCATAATGATCATGTGCTGGGTGTTGCGCCCTACCAAGCTGAAGGCGCTACCGTGCTGACCGTCAAGGCGCATGAAGAAGTGGTGCGCGCTGCCGCAACCGACGGCGAGGCGCTGAAGCTGAAATTTGTGGATGGATCTGAATGGCTGGATGGCGGCAGCCACAAGATTCAGATTATTGATATCGGCCCGACGCCGCATTCGGAACACCTGCTGGTGGCCTGGCTGCCGGAGGAAGGCATATTGTTTGAAGCGGATCATTTTCCGAACCCGGCCAATGGCCGCATGGCACCTGCACAGCCGGTTACCCGCAGGCTGGCAGAAGTTATTGATGCCAGAGGCATGGATGTAAAGACCATTGTTGGTGCGCACAGTGCAAGAATTGCCAGCCGAGAGGACCTGGCCAAAGCCCTGTCGCTGCTGCCGGTGAATGCTGCGGGCAGCAGCTGGTAAAGCACAGGCTCATGAACGAGTAGCGGCGACCGCTGGTCGCGAATGAAGTTTGGGTCCGTTACCGGGTTCGCCGGGCTCCAAGGATTAATTCAGTTGTGGATGGCAAAATATTGCTGAAATTTTGGCATGAGCTGGATGAGTAGTTGATAAAACACGATACTCAATAACTCCAGATTTCTGGCAAAGTAGCGTTTGTTTTGTCTATGCCCCATTCCTAAGAATACAGATCACCACACTTTGTAGCGGGACCTCTCGCAACGAGCGATACAGACTGCGGGCTAGCCTACCGATGGTTAGCATGTTGTGGAATATGCGGGTTAGGAATCTCATCTTGCAGTTGGGGTTGTTAACACTTCATCGACGTTTACCACCTCGGCGGCAGTGATGATCTGGTCACAGCGGAAAACAATGGCAGTCTGGACTGGTTTTTATCCTACTGATACTCGCGGCTGTCCTCAACGGTGTTTATTTCACGCATCCTCAAGGCTCCGGACCTACAATATACCTGCTGATGCTGCCGCCGGTGAGTTCCACCCAGCCGAAGAACCGCATGCTCGTGCCGGTGACGCCCACTACTTCGGCCCGAAATGCGCCCTCGTTGCCCTGAACGATGACGTGCGTTACGCGATGGCGGATGCCTTCGACCTGCATGTCGGCGATACGCGCTGCCAGGAAATCCCGCACCTCCGAGCGTTCCTTGAAGACATCTGTACGGTTGCGCAAATGACCGTGGTGTTCCCAGACCTGGTAGTGAGACCACGCGACGTCATCGGTGAAAGCCTGCACGGCGCGGTCGGCATCACCCTGGTCGATGCTGTCGAAGTAGGTGTGCTGTAAAAGGGCGTGTAATTGTGTCGAGGTCATGATCCCTGCGTTCTCCTTCACGATTGGGCGCTCATTCAGTCAAGCCCCGCCAGCGTGCTACATTGGCCATAGAAAGGCCATAAGGATAGCGTGACATGTCGATAGATGCCCAATTGCTCCAGGCTTTTACCGTAGATATGCTGGGTAGACTCGGTGCACCCACGGATTCCGCGGCATGCGTGGCAGAATCACTGCTCACCGCCGACCGGTTGGGTTGCCATACCCACGGTACCGGATTACTCCCGTTGTACACAAAGATGATTGCTGCCGGTGCGTTGGATCCTCTCGCCCAACCCAGTCTGGATGCGTCCGCAGGTTCCGTCACCAGGATCGATGGCCACAACGGCTTTGGACAACTCACCGCCGGGCTCGCGGTCCGTACAGGTGTTGAAAAGGCACAGGATGGCGGTCTATCGGCAGTTGGCATTTGTAACGGTGGGCACCTAGGGCGCCTGGGTGAGTGGGCCCAGATGGCGACATCCGGCGGGATGCTGTTTCTGGCTTTTTGCAACAGTGGCGGCGGCGCCAGGAACGTCGCTCCGTTCGGCAGTGATGAGCGCATGCTGTCCACCAATCCGATCGCGTTCGGTGTGCCTGCGTTTGGCGCGCTTGCGCATGACGTCATCGTCGATTTCGCCACCAGCCAGGTCTCCGGGTCCATTATTCGGGAGCACTTTCTCACCGGCAAATCGCTGCATCCAGAGTGGGTAACGGGAATGAAGGGCGAAGCACTGACCGATGCCCGGGACTTCATCCACGGCCAAGGCGCCCTGTTGCCTCTGGGCGGACGAGTGACGGGCCACAAAGGATACGCCCTGGCCATCATTGCGGAGATTCTCGGTGGTATCGCCGGGGGGCTTATGGCCGGCGAGCACGATCCCGAATGGTTCAGCAACGCAGCGTTTTTCCTGTTTGTCGATCCTCAGAAATTCATACCCCGCGAGGAACTCGGCCAGCGTATTGCCGGTTTGGCTGCATACCTGCAGGAGGGGGGCGCGCGTTTACCGGGTGCGGGTTCGCAGCAGCGGGAAAAAGAAACCGCGGAACACGGCCTGGAGCTACCGGACCACGTTTGCAGCGCCCTGAGAAGACTCGCCGACGAACTCAAGCTGGAAATCCCTGCAGCACTGTCTGATATAGCGAATGCGGCAGACGGACCAGGCGCCGCCAGGTCATGGTAGTCGGCTTTTCTTAAGGTTGCACTGGTGCTGAAAGAAGATATCCACTGCAACCATGGACCCGAAATACTGTGGGATAATCATGACTATGCCAAACTCTACTAGCTTGCATACCGCGGTCATCTACGGCAGCGCTCGCCAGGGCCGCCAGGGCATCAAAGCGGCACGCTTTATTGTCCGGAAGCTCGAACAGCGTGGCCAACTAGTTACCCTGGTTGATTCCCAGGAGCATCTTTTGCCCCTTCTTGATTTGATGTACAAGGAATATAAAGCAGGCAAGGCACCTGCAGCCATGGAAGCGATTGGCGATATTCTCAAGGCAGCGGATGGATTTGTGATCGTAAGCGCGGAATACAATCACAGTATACCGGCGGCATTGAAGAATCTTCTTGATCACTTCCAAAGCGAGTATCTTTATAAGCCGAGTGCGATCGTAACCTATTCTGCTGGCCCTTTTGGTGGTGTCCGCGCATTGATCAACCTGCGGGCCATCCTTGCTGAGCTCGGTACTCCAAGTATTCCGAGCGCATTCCCGATTTCTCATGTTCATAATTCGTTCGATGACGATGGTAATGCACTGGATGGAATTTACGATGAAAGAGTCATCAAATTTTTGGATGAATTTGAATGGTACACGCACGCGTTAAAACTTGCGCGTGAACAGAAGCAATTTGATCACAGTCTTCCTACGCAGCAGCAATTGTGCCGGGGAATTAATACAAGTGGGATGAGGATTCCCCGGCCATGATTGACGCTCGTAGGTCTGCCCTGTTGCTGCGGGCTATCAGTTTGAGCCTGTTCGTCCTGTTGTTACCATTATTTGCGTTTGCTGCCACCGAAGGCGCCATGGAAATGCTGGACCTGACCGGCCACTGGGCTGGAATCCTGTCGCTGTTGATATTCATCGCAGCCTATGCGCTGGTGATTGGCGAGGAAGTCATCCATCTCAGGAAGTCCAAGCCGGTCATCGTCGCGGCGGGTCTGATCTGGGTGCTGGTGGCGATTGCATCCATCCAGGCTGGTGACACCGAGCGCGCACAGTTGGCAATTCGTCACAATTTGCTGGAGTTCGTCGAACTGTTCCTGTTCCTGCTGGCGGCAATGACGTACATCAACACGATGCAAGAGCGTGGGGTGTTCGACGTGTTGCGCGTATGGCTGGTTACGCAGGAATTCTCCCTGCGCAAGATTTTCTGGATCACGGGTGGCCTGGCGTTCGTCATATCACCGCTGGCGGACAACCTGACCACTGCCATGTTGATGGCGACTGTTGCGGTGGCCGTGGGCGGTCGCAATACCCGCTTTATCGCCATTGCCTGCATCAATATCGTGGTGGCGGCCAATGCCGGTGGCGCCTTCAGCCCCTTCGGCGACATTACGACTCTGATGGTCTGGCAAAAAGGACTGGTTCAGTTCCAGGAGTTCTTTGTGTTGTTTCTCCCCTCCCTGGTCAACTGGCTGGTGACGGGCGTGATTCTCAGCTTTGCCATTTCGAAGGAGCAACCCGAACCGATCACTGATCACGCGGAGCTCCAGCACGGAGCCTGGGTGGTGGTTGGTCTGTTCATAATCACGATTGCGATGGCCGTAGCCATGCACAATGTGCTGCACTTGCCGCCGGTGCTCGGCATGATGACCGGCCTTGGATTCCTGAAGCTGTTCGGTTATTACCTGGCGCGGCGTGATGTCCGGATTGCGCAGGGACATGAATTACAGATGGTCGAGAGTTCAGCCCTTGGCGTTAGCGCTGCACATGAAGGTGAAAAACAGCATTCCTCGCAGATTTTCGACATTTACCATAGCCTGCAGCAAGCTGAGTGGGACACACTGATGTTTTTTTACGGTGTCATCATGTGCGTCGGTGGATTGGGGGCATTCGGCTACCTGGTGGTCGGCTCGGAGTTGATGTATGAGGGCCTGGGGCCGACCCAGGCCAATATCATCGTGGGCTTCGCCTCGGCCATTGTGGACAATATCCCGGTGATGTTCGCGGTACTGCAGATGAGCCCGGACATGTCCCAGGGCCAGTGGTTGCTGGTGACGCTGACGGCTGGGGTAGGAGGATCCATGCTGTCGATCGGTTCGGCAGCCGGTGTCGCGGTTATGGGAACGGCCAGGGGCGTTTACACCTTCTTTTCCCATCTGAAATGGAGCTGGGCTATCCTGCTGGGATATATCGCCAGCATCGCTACCCATTTAGCGGTTAATGCCTCTTTATTCAATTGATTGTGGCAAACAAGAATAGGCCCGAAGCCGGGCTCCAACGCGAAATCGGAAAACTGGGCTTCAGTGCCATTGTGCTTAACGGTACGATCGGGGCGGGCATATTTGCTTTGCCGGCGGTAGCGGCCGAAAAAACCGGGTTGTTCAGCCCCTGGATGTTTTTCATCTGTGGCCTGCTGATCATGACGGTTGTGCTCTCAATGGCCCGAGCTGCCAGTTTTTTCAGTGATACAGGAGGGCCGACTGCCTACGTCACACATGTGTTCGGCAGATTTGCCGGCTTCCAGATAGGCTGGTTGTTTACCTTTTCCCGCATCGCCGCATTCGCTGCCAACATCAACCTGATGGTGACCTATGCGAGTTGGTTTTGGGCGCCACTGGCATCCGGAATGGCCCGGACAATAACCATTACGGTGGCCTGCTTGGCGCTGATCTACGTCAACGTGATTGGCGTGAAGCGCGGTCTGGCAGCCTTGTTCGTGATCACGGCACTCAAACTGATCCCCTTGTCCCTGATCGTGTTGCTGGGCATCACGAAGATCAATCCGGAAATCTTCATTGCCGCAGAACTGCCGGTTTTCGAGGGCTTGGGAGAAACCATCCTGGTCCTGCTATACGCCTTTGTCGGTTTCGAAAGCTCGGCGATTCCGGCAGGTGAGGCGCGCAATCCGCGGCGTGATATTCCCTGGGCGTTGATCAAAACCACGATTTTCATCGGCGTGTTTTATTTCCTGATCCAGCTGGTCTCGATTTCCGTGGAGCCAGGTATCGGCAGCAGTGAGACGCCGCTGACCGATGTCGCAATGATCCTCATGGGTACAGCCGGTGCGGGACTGCTGGCTCTTGGCGCCGTGTTGTCCATTGGCGGCAACCTGACGGCGATGATGCTGTCTGCACCTCGGATGATCTACGCGATGGCCCAGGGCCGCACCTTGCCGGCGTGGTTCGGTGATATTCATCCGCGTTACCACACGCCTTCTCATTCGATTATTTTCCTCGGCCTTTTCGCCCTGCTGCTGGCGCTGAGCGGCAGTTTCATTTGGCTGGCGGCCATGAGTACCATTGTGCGGCTGCTGGTCTATGCCGGTTGCATCCTCTCGCTGCCCGGTCTGCAGAAAACCATCGAGCCAGTTGAGGAGCAATTCCACTTGCCGGGCGGTTTCATCATTCCCGCAATCGCGCTGGTGTTGAGCCTGTGGCTGACTACCCACGCCTCAATGGAATCGTGGCTGGTGACGTTGGGCTTTGCGGTGCTGGGTAGTATTTTTTATGCTCTGACACGAAAATAGGCTCAGGGATATTGGACCGTCGCGACTTTTTACGATCCACCAGCAACTCGCTGCTGGCAATGGTGGCCTCGAGACCTGCACAGATTTATGGCCAAATTCAAAAACTCCGCTGACCCATCGACCCTTGTTGACCAGCCGGTCACACTGTTCCTTTGCGGTGACGTAATGACTGGGCGCGGCATTGACCAGGTGCTGCCGCACCCGGGTGATCCGGCTATCCACGAGTCATACATGAAAAGCGCACAGGGCTATGTGCACCTGGCCGAGCGCGTCAATGGGCCGATCAGAAAACCGGTCGAATTTGACTGGATCTGGGGCGATGCGCTGGAAGTGCTGCGGCGAGTGGCGCCGGACCTGCGCATCATCAACCTGGAGACCAGCATCACCGTCAGCAATGATTTCTGGCCAGGCAAAGGCATCCATTACCGCATGCACCCAGCTAACACGCCCTGTATCACGGCCGCCGCCATTGACTGCTGCGCGCTGGCCAATAACCACGTGCTGGACTGGGGGTATGCCGGGCTCGCAGAAACGCTGGAATCCCTCGAGAGGGCGGGTGTCCAGGCGTCGGGCGCTGGCCGCAACCTGGTTCAGGCACAGGCACCGGTGATTCTTGCAACCACTGGATCGAGCAGGGTGATTGTATTTTCTACCGGCTCGCAATCCAGCGGTGTGCCGTCGTCCTGGGCAGCCACGCACGACCGGGCCGGGGTGAGTTTCATGGGTTTTTTCGAAGAGGCAGCGCTCAGGATTGCTGCACAGGTTCAGGCCGTGAAACAAGCCGGAGACATCGTAGTGATATCGATCCACTGGGGCAGCAACTGGGGTTACCAGGTTACCGACACCCAACGAAGTTTCGCTCACCGGCTCATCGATGAAGCGGGTGTCGACGTGATTCATGGTCACTCCTCGCATCACCCACGGGGGATCGAGATCTACCGGAACAGGCCGATCATCTATGGCTGCGGTGATTTCGTGAATGATTACGAGGGCATTCAAGGCTTTGAGGAGTTCCGCGGTGACCTGTCACTGATGTACTTCCCCACCATGGATCCGCGCAGCGGCGAACTGGTTCGTTTCGCGGTGACTCCGATGCGGATCAGACGCTTTCGGCTACAGCGGGCCACCACCGAAGAGGCTGCATGGCTGGCGAAAACCCTGGACAGGGAAAGTAAAAAGCTGGGAGCCCGGGTACAGTATGCGGATGACAGGCATTTCCTCGTTACTCCTGCTTAGCCCGCATATGCCGGAAGACCATCCACGTCCAACCTGTTCCGCGGAATTCCGTTTTTACGAGGAGCTGAATGACTTCCTGCCCGAAGAGCAGCGCAAGGTCAGCTTCCGCCATACCTTCTGCGGCACGCCGTCGGTCAAGGACACGGTTCAGGCCATTGGGGTGCCCCACACGGCCATTGACCTGATCCTGGTGGACGGACACTCGGTGGATTTCGCACACCGGTTGCGTGGCGGCGAACGGATCGCCGTCTACCCGGTGTTCGAACGCCTGGATATCAGTCCGCTCATTCGGCTGCGCCCGAAACCTCTGCGCGACACGCGTTTCATACTGGATGTGCACTTGGGAAAACTCGCTCGTTACCTGCGCATGCTGGGCTTCGATGCAACGTATGATCGGGACTGGGATGACAACTCGGTCATTGATCAGTCCCTCGAGCAGAAACGGATCATTCTCACCCGGGACATCGGTTTACTGAAACACAGCCGCGTCACTCACGGTTGTTGGCTGCGCCATCACCAGCCGTTGGAACAGTTGCAAGAGCTGCTGTTGTCACTGGACCTGTCGCGTCAACTGCGCCCCTTCACACGCTGCATGGACTGCAATGGTCAGATTCAGCAAGTGGCCAGGAGCAAGATATCCACCCAGGTG
>JADFKH010000206.1 GCA_022565025.1 Pseudomonadota bacterium | reverse complement strand
CGGGTGGGGAAAATATTTACCCGGCAGAAGTGGAAGGCGTACTGGCAGCTTGCAGCGGCATTGCTGAGGTGGCCGTGATTGGCGTGCCCGACGAGCGCTGGGGAGAGGCAGTCAAGGCCCTGGTCATTCCACAACCAGGAGCACAAATCAGCGCCCGGGACATCACCGCCTACGCACATCAGCACATGGCGAGCTTCAAGTGCCCCAAATCGATCGATTTTGTCGATTCGATTCCACGCACTGCTTCTGGCAAGATCCTCAAGAAGGTTCTGCGCGAGCCTTACTGGGCAGGCCTTGATCGCCGGGTGTCATGAGAAACGTATGAAAAATGCCGCGAATGAAATAGGACTCGAATCTCGAACTGATCAGATCAAACAGTTTGCACTGGGCGCCGGTGCAAACGTAGTTGGCGTGGCCGATCCTCGGGCATGGGAAGAACACACGCCGGAAGGGCACCGACCATATGACATATTGCCCGGTGCGCGCAGCGTCGTGGTGGTTGGTGCGCGGGGGCCCACTGCCGGCGCCTGGCGCAGCCCCAATCATCGTTTGATGGAAGTCAACGGTTATGATTTTCGCAATGACGCCGCTATTCACTGCGTGGCGGACGCGATCGAAAGAGAGTATGACCACCAGGCCATCCAGGCGCCCGGTTTGCCGACCGGTGGCCATCTGCCGCCCATGAGCATGATGTTGGCGGCCGTGCTCGCCGGCCTGGGGACGCGCTCACTGGCCGCCAACATCATTTTGAACCCGAAATACGGCCTGCTCTATTATTCCGCCTGCATCACCACGCTGGAACTCGAATTTGACCACATGCTGGAACAGGAAGTGTGTCCCCACCCGATGTGTGTAAAATCCTTCCGCCTCTTTGGCAAAACACCGTGTATGGCAGCCTGTCCGGTAGAGGAAGGAGGCTGTCTGGATGGTTCCATCGATGAGCAGGGCCGTATCGAATCTTCCTATTACGACCGCGAGCGCTGCGTATCGCGGGCGATGAATTTCGGCATCAACAGTTTTCAAAAAGCCCTGGCGCAAATTGTGGCGGAAGAGGACCAGGAGGCACAGCAGAATATGATTCACTCAGATTTCTTTTCCCGCTCGTGCTCTGCCATTACCCATTACAAGGAGAGCGTCGCCCAGTGTTTTGAATGCATGAGGGTCTGTCCCATCGGCCGCGCTGAGAGAAAACTCAAATGAGGACCCAATCTGAAATTAAACCTGGCAAAACTGGTTCTGCTGAAATTGATTTTGCCAAGGCCAAGGCCGAAATTGCCAGCATAGCGCACAACAGCGGCGCCCTGGTCTGTGGCGTGGCTGCAGCAGATGCGTTCGAAGCCGCGCCAGAGGGCCGCCGGCCCAATGACTTATTGCCCAGGGCCAGGAGTGTGCTGGTGGTCGGTGGCGCGCAACCCAGGGCTGGAGACTGGCAAAGCCCGAACTATCAACACATGGAGGTGACCACGACCAGTGACCGTATCCAAGGACTGGCGCTCAAGCTGGCCCGGGTGGTGGAGGATGATTATGGTTATTACGCACTCTGCGTTCCGCCGGGCGTCGATCACGGCCAACAGCCCTTCATGAGCATCGCCATGGCGGCTGAGCTCGCTGGCTGCGGCTCAAAAAGTCTCGCCGGCCCGGTGCTGCATCCCGAGTATGGTTTTATGTATTTCGGCGCCATCGTCACCACCATGCCGCTACCTGCAGACGGCCCACTCGAGACCCCGGTCTGTCCGGCGCCCGAATGCGTGGAAATGTACAAGGCCGAAGGTCTAACCCCCTGCATCAAGGTGTGTCCGATCAAGTCGGGCGGTTGTCTCGGCGGTCGCATCGAAAACGGCAGATTTGTGGAACGGCAGTACGACGTGGCGCGTTGCACCACGCGCGTGCAGAACTACTGGGTGCCTGGTTTCCAGAAAGTGCTGGGCGAGACATTGCGCGAAAAGGACAGTGAAAAGCAGAAGATGATGTTGTATTCCAGCATGTTCACCCGCACTCTGTGGTCGATGACTTACTCCAACGTGAGCCAGGGGCAGAGTGCATGCGCGTATGCCCGGTTGGCTTGGCGCATCGGACAAAACAGTAATTCAGGCAATCACGGAGTTGATCATGGGCTTTTATTTTGTAGATCCAAAAACCTACCGAAAATACAAGGACCAGGTACTGGAACTGTCTCATGCCGTGCAGATCAATTTCCAGGAACAACTGCCTGCCGACCAGCGGCAGCCTGGTTTGTCCGACAGCCAGATTGCACAGCGCCTGGGTATCGAGGAGCACGTGGTGCGCGAAATTCGTTGTGTTGCTGAGCGGGACAAGTATCCCATCGATGAATTCGAAGTTGCGATTCGCTTTAAGGACAAGGCATGTCGTGATTATGCCGCACGGGGCATGTCTTCGGTAATGAGCAAATACGTCAAGCGGGCCAAAAAAAGGGGTAGCGCCTCATCTGAACCCGAAAAATCATGATCAAGCCGTTTATTTTTCAAATTTTGTCGATGACCGGGATGTCACCAGGACATTGCCAGGATCCCGGCAGGAGATTCTGCTTGCAGCATGGAATAGCTGTGTTTACGGTGGTTCTGATGAGCCTGGTCAGCATCGAAGCATACGCCCAGGAAGATGCAGAAACCTGCCCCTGTTTTAGCTATGAGGAAGTCGAATCGATCTTCGCCAGAGGAGAACAACTGGCTGAGGATGAGGGCGTGAGCGCCTGTCATACCGAGGACTATTCGGTTGAATGCAATGCGGAAGTGGTCGTTTGGGATCAAGATTTCGCGGTAATCGCCCGGGCCTCGGTCAATTGGTTCGACTTTGATCCCAGTAATTGTGAGTACATTGACACCGCCTTCGATCCGGACGAAGAACGCTATGTCAGCTGGCCACATCCAGCCCCGGAAGCTGTGGCCAGGGCCTGCTTCAATATAATTTCCAGCGTCATTGCAAAATTAGACACTTCCGGCAAGTGTGAAACTTATCCCTGACCAGACCCAGTACTACACAGACATGGCGACAACAGACCTGAAACTTGACGAACCTGGATCTCTGCCGCGCCCCGGCCCGATCGGGCGCTTGCTGCGGCTGGTCTTTGGTTTGATCTGTGCCTGGTACGTTTTTCGACTGGTCGGGGTTGCAGGCGATCTCATGAGTGGAGCCGCTCATATCAGACCCATCGTCTCGAATGGCGTGTTGATAGGTCTGTTTCTGATCAGCTACGTCATCAATATCGGCTATTCCCGCACCTGGAAGAAATGGCCTGCATTGATCAGCGGTGTGGTCTTTCTTGCCCTGGCCGGAATCGGCTACGTGGCGCGGGGAACCATTGAAACGGACCTCCTGGCCCACGCCGTGTGGGCCTGGGAGATCTACCTGTTTTCCCATCTGGGCGGGGCGTTTATGATTGCCAGTGTGATTGGCACACCGGGGTGTGAGATGCGCGCCTTCCACAATCTGTTTACGCGGATAACCGGCATCCCCACCAAGGAACACTACTGCCCGGTTGGACCACTTCATCCCATCGACCAATGGGAAGCCCGTCGATCTAAGGGCTGACTTTCTGCCACCACTGCCAGCTTTGCCAGCCGCCCAGTGCGACGGCGATGGCCAGGGACAGGATGGATGGCGGTATTACGCTGGCGCCGAGTACGCTCATGGACAAGGCGGTCAGGGCTGCGCCGGCCCCGAGCAATGTCCAGGGGATGTAGAGCGGCAGATTTTGCAGTGCGCTCGGGCCCCTCACGTTCATGGCCATCAACACGATGCCGGCCCAGATGGCCAGGGTTGCCAGCAGGCTGATCCACAGACCGGCAAAGCCCGCGCTGCGGTTCACGTAGCGCATCGTGAATTGGGCATCCTCTTGTGATTGGTTGGCGTACAGCTTGGAGAAGCGGTAAAGCAGGCCCTGGGTCGGCAGCTCGATGTGCAGGGGTTCGCCGCTGATTACGTTGGCAACTGCGCCGCGCAACAGTTCAATTGAAGTGTCTGTCACGGATGTGATGACCCGGGCGGCGAGGATTTCCATGTTGGTTCTGGGTTCGCCATAGCGGGGCGCGGCGGGTACGTACACATCCCAGTTGGTGTGCGTGACGATCATGTCCGGGCGCGGCAGGCTGCCCTGGATGCGGCCGAAGTTGTGCATGGCGGCGCCCCGGGTGGCGTAAACCAGCTCCACTGGGAAGGCGGTCGCGGAGTTGACCATCTTGATCAGGATGTCGCCTGGCAGGTCTTTCGAACCCGCTTGTGTGCCTGGGGCAAATGCCGGCTTCTGGGCGTGGCCATTGACGAACACGGACCAGATTTCAGAGTCAGGCGGCAGGGTCAGGCGCAGGAACTGCCGGCGGCTGTTGCGCACATCGAACCGCACACGCGTGACTGCCAGGCCATCGGTGGTGAACAGCGTCTGGTAGTAGGCCGTGTCAATGGCGGCGACCTGCACATCGATCTCCTCGTGGCGGGTGATGCGCAGCTGCAGCTCGAAGGGTTTCTCGGTGCGTACGTAACGGTAGGCCAACAGGATTGGGTTGGTGGTCTTGAGCACCAGTTGCCGCGGCAGCTCGTTGATCTCAAGCGAGGATAATTGCTCGACCCGGCTAGCTTGCACTTCGAGCACCGACAGCGCCTCGATGGCGATGCGGCCGTGTTCCACGTCGGCATCAACCACTTCGAGTCGTGGCACCGTGGTTTGGGCGGCGCCATCGAGCATGATCCGCTCATAATTCAGCTCGATGCGGAACAGGCCGTCCATTTCCCGGGTGAACTCGATATTCACGTGTTGCAGATCGCCCTCAAGCGTGATCGTGTGGTTGCGGATCGAGGGACCACTGACGCCGAGGATGTTCACATCCGCGGGTAGTGTCAGGCGCAGTTCGCGCAGCACGCCGGACTTGACGTCGTTCTCGATGCTGACCTGGCCCTTCAGCGTGACTTCACTA
>JADFKH010000027.1 GCA_022565025.1 Pseudomonadota bacterium | reverse complement strand
TCGATGGTGAGTTTGCACTTCCATCTTCTCAGAACGGGGGCAGGATGCACTACCCTTAAAATCCAGAAAACTATCTCTGCTGCAACGAATCCGTTATATTTTTACCCACAAATTTTCCTGAAGAGCCGATTTTGATAGTGGTCACATCGAAGTTGTCCAACTTCTAGACAGACAAAATATACAGCTTAAATTAACTCCTGATAATAACGCCGAAGTTAAGCAATGGTTTCACTTTCAACTAGAAACCACCAAGGATAAGTTACACCAAATTCGAATCATCAATGCTGGTGAAAGCAGCTTTGTGAAAGGTTGGGAAAATTATCAAGTGGTTGCATCTTATGATCAAAGGAATTGGTTT
The DNA here is from genome assembly GCA_022565025.1 of Pseudomonadota bacterium. GTDB lineage: Bacteria > Pseudomonadota > Gammaproteobacteria > Xanthomonadales > SZUA-36 > JAJRRA01. The sequence continues at coordinate 18,722 of JADFKH010000027.1, read as the reverse complement.
CGTGTAGAAACTCAGTTTGATGGTCAATCGTTAATTATTAAGCATAGGCCAACACACTCGAATATTAGCTACGCCTATTTTACACCTTACAGCTATGAGCGCCACCAGAACTTGATGGCCTTGGCAAAAGCGTCTTCGATATCTAATCATACTAGTTTAGGTTTAACTAGCGATAACCATCCTATTGACCTTTTAACCATCGGAAAAGAAGGCGTTAACAAACATAAAATATGGCTGATCGCCAGACAACACCCAGGTGAAACTATGGCCGAGTGGTTTATCGAAGGCTTGGTAAATCGTTTACTGAGTCAGGATGAATTATCTAAAAAATTATTAGAAACCAGTGTTTTTTATATTGTGCCTAATATGAACCCTGATGGTAGCGTTAGAGGGAATCACCGAACTAATAGTAATGGCCATAACTTAAATCGAGAATGGGACAATCCTTCAGAATCAAACTGCCCAGAAGTTTATTACGTGCAACAAGCAATGCAGAATAAAGGCGTAGATTTATTTATCGACGTACACGGTGATGAAGAGATCCCATATAACTTCATGATGGGTGGAACTAGTTGCTCTCTAAAAAAACAAGCAGCCGATTTTAAAAGCGACTTTGCCAAAGCTAATTCTGATTTTCAGATTGAGGTTGATTACGATACTTATCACGCCGCTCAATCGAGTTGTTGTGGATCAAGTTGTGGAAATAAAGATCTGAGTAAAGCCAGTGCTTATGTCGAAGATAAATTTAAGTGTTTATCATTGGTCTTAGAAATGCCATTTGTTGACAATGATAACGCGCCAAACAAAAAACAAGGATGGTCGTCAGAACGTAGTTTTGAACTAGGTTATTCAATTGCTGAGCCAATTGCTCAAATAACTTCTAAATTGCCTGAAATTAACCCGTCAAATAAAGCTAATGATACTCACTTGATTAATAATAAATCGGATAAATGCGCTGTGTTATAAATTAGATAGTTAAGTATTAGTCGACAATCTGATTTTTCTAAAAATACATTTTTATACTGGCTCTTCCCCTGATCGAGTGGGTAGATTAACGTAATGCCCTATGAGAGACAAAGAACTATACGCTCAGATTCTGGGTATCAAGAGTCCCTGGCAAGTTTCCCGTGTGGAACTGGTGTTGTCAGCGGGAGAAGTGACGGTACACGTTGAGCAGGAACCTGATGCCAAGCGGTCTTGCCCGATCTGCGCCAGGATATCACCAGGCTATGATTCGCGCCCGCGCCGCTGGCGGCACCTGGATACCTGTCAGTACAAAACCATCCTGGTAGCAGATGTCCCCCGAGTGAAGTGCCCGGAGCATGGTGTGGTCACCGTCGCCGTTCCTTGGGCGGAGCCTGGTTCTGGCTACACGGCGCTGTTTGAGGCACTGGTGATCGACTGGTTGCAAGAGGCATCGACCGCAGCGGTCTCTCGCTTGATGAGGCTGAGTTGGAATGCCATTGATGGCATGATGCAGCGCGCGGTCAAACGCGGGCTGTCGCGTAGAGAGAAGCAATGCGTGAGGCAGATAGGCATTGATGAGACGGCCTTCAAGAAGCGCCATGATTACGTAACGATCGTATCCGACCAGCAAGCCGGCACGGTGCTGCACGTGGGCAGTGACCGCAAAAAGGCGACGCTCAAAGCGTGGTATGACGATCTGACAAAAAGGCAACGGGTGGCCATTGAGAGTGTTTCCATGGATATGTGGCCGGCCTTCATCAATGCCACACTGGACAGCCTGCCGGGAGCGCGGGAAAAGATTGCCTTTGATAAATTCCATGTTGCCAAGTACCTTGGCGCGGCCGTTGACAAGGTACGTCGCCAAGAACACAAAGCGCTGATGGCACAAGGTTTGGAAGATCTCAAGGGCAGCAAGTATGACTGGCTCTACAACCCGGCGAACATGACGCGCCAACAGAAGCAACGGTTCAAGGCTTTACGTGACAGCACACTGAAGACGGCCCGTGCCTGGGCGATCAAGGAATTGGCCATGTCGCTGTGGCACTATGTCAGCAAGACTTGGGCGCGTAAGGCTTGGGAGCAGTGGCTGTCGTGGGCGGTACGCTGCCGCCTGGACCCCATCAAGGCGGTGGCCAAAACCATCAAAGCACACCTGTGGGGAATATTGAATGCGATTGTTCTGAAGGTAAGTAATGGTCCAGCCGAAGGTCTTAACAGCCGGATAAAAATGCTCAAGGTTCGCAGCAGGGGTTTCCGTAACAAGGAGCGGTTTGCCAATGCAATCTACTTTCACTTTGGAGGATTGGATCTTTATCCTGAGGGCGTGGTTAGATGAAAGTTACCCACTCGATCAGGGGAAGAGCCGTTATTTAATTCCTCTTTGCCGCCCAGGGTTTCTGTCATGATGTCTAAAAACGAGGGGTCAGGGCCTTGCATACCGGACCAGCCTTTCTTGGGTGAGACCAAGTTGATCTGGTTGCCACGCCCACCGGATTCTACTGAAACGAATGAGAAGTAGGATCCATAACTGGCTGCTTTCAAAGCATCGGTGATTTTTTTCAGTCCCCTGCGGAAGTTGCCGTATTGCCCGCCTTTCACATACCAGTTCTCAACGGAGAAATGGGTGTAACCTTCAAAGTCCTCAGGCCAGTGGCTGAACTCATCCATATCTTTGTTCATACTGGTTTGGATACTGTCAATATGGGGAGCGACATTGGCCTGGAACATTTGCTCTGCTTCTTCTTGCCAGTCATATTCGGCATCGAAATCCGACCAGTTATGCCCGCCCGATCGGGCGATATACTTGCCGGTATCGGGCCCCGTCAGGATCTCGTACCAGGAGTACTCAAAATGGCCTTCCTTGCCGGCTACCCAATGGTGGTATTTGGTGATGGCCTCGATCAGGGCCTGCTCGTGTCCAGCCGTGGGCGTGATCAGGATCAGTTGGGCAATACTGTCATTTTCTTCATCCTCAGCCTGCGCCGGGATGATCAAAAAGAGACTCACTGCCAGGGTCAGTCCAATCAGCTTGATTGTGTTTATCATGGTATTTTCCTCGTTCTCAAGAAATGGATGGTCCAAACTCCGCATTGAATGATTTAATCGGAGGGTATTTTCAGTATAGCTACCAGCTGAAATTTTTGCGAATAAGGAGCAATATTCGTGACCGGGTTGTTTATGCCATTTTGCGCCGGCTGGCAAAAGCCTGAGTGGCAGACAGGGGCAATGCGGTAGAATTTAACGCTTGCGCTGAACAATAGCCAAAAAATCCATCACGAGTAACCCATTCAAACCGACTAAATCCCCGGAATATTCAATGAGCATCGACAATCAGACCACTTCGACGAATTTCATACGAAATATTGTTATCAAGGATCTTGAATCGGGAAAACACACCACCATCGTTACCCGGTTTCCCCCGGAGCCAAACGGGCACCTGCACATTGGTCACGCCAAGTCGATTTGTCTGAATTTCGGGATCGCCGATGAGTTCGGCGGCAGAACCCACTTGCGTTTCGACGATACCAATCCCCTGCGGGAAAACGAGGACTTCATGAAGGCAATCATGGAGGATGTGCGCTGGCTTGGATTCGAGTGGGATGAGCTTTGCCATGCCTCCGATTATTTCCCACAGCTGTATGAGTACGCCATCCATCTGATCAAGACCGGCAAGGCATATGTGGAGGAACTGAGCGCGGAAGAAATTCGTGAGTATCGCGGTACCTTGACCGAGGCCGGACGGGAAAGCCCTTACCGGGATCGCCCCATTGGAGAAAACCTGGACCGGTTCGAACGCATGAAGGCCGGGGAATTCGAGGATGGCAAATACGTGTTGCGGGCGAAGATCGATATGTCTGCAGGCAACATCAATCTGCGTGACCCGGTCATTTACCGGATCCGCAATGCGACCCACCACAGAACAGGTGATAAGTGGCACATCTACCCGATGTATGACTGGGCGCACGGCATTTCAGACGCCATCGAGGGCGTTACGCATTCCCTGTGCACGTTGGAATTTGAGGATCACAGGCCCTTGTATGACTGGTTGCTGGACAACATCCCAACGCCTTGCCATCCGCAGCAAATTGAATTTGCCCGCGGCAACCTGGACTACACGGTCATGAGCAAGCGCAAGCTGCGCCTGCTGGTCGAGGATGGCCACGTTTCGGGTTGGGATGATCCGCGGATGCCCACGCTGGCGGGAATTCGCCGGCGAGGTTATCCACCAGAATCGATTCGTGCCTTCTGGGACGCAATGGGCATCTCCAAGTCGGAAAGCATTATTCCCATGGGGGTACTGGAAAACGTGGTGCGTAATGATTTGAATGTCAAGGCACCGCGCACGATGGCGGTACTCGATCCCCTTAAGGTCGTACTGACTAATTTCCCGGAAGGTGAGACTGAGTGGCTGGATGCGGCGGTTCACCCGCAAAATGAAGCAATGGGAATACGCAAAGTGCCCGTTACACGAGAAATCTGGGTGGAGCGGGCCGACTTCATGGAAGACCCGCCGCCTAAATTCTTTCGTTTGAAGCCCGGGGGTGAAGTACGCCTGCGCAATGCTTTCATCGTGAAATGCAACGAGCTGGTCAAGAACGACCTAGGCGAAGTGGTGGAGCTTCATTGCGAGTTTGATCCCGAATCCCGCAGTGGTTTGCCCGGCGCGAGCCGCAATGTGAAGGGCACTATTCACTGGGTGTCCGCGGTCCATGGCGTGCCTGCTGAAGTCAGGTTATGTGACCGCCTGTTCACGGTTCCCAATCCGTTGGCGGACAAATCCCGGGACTTTCTCGAGTTTCTGAATGCTCATTCCCTGGATATAATTGCAGGCGCTGTGGTGGAAGTACCCGTGGCTGAGGGTTCACCGGGTGATCTATACCAATTTGAGCGCACCGGTTATTTTGTTCATGATATCGTTGATTCGAGGCCGGGCAAACCGGTGCTTAACCGGATAGTGACTCTGCGGGATTCGTGGGCGCGAATTGAAAAAGAAATGGCGGCCGGGAATAAATGACCAGCGGCACATCCGCGGTACAAAGTGATTTGATACACTTTCTTTAAGATTGTTCTATGGGAGAAATGAAATGGAGTGGATTATTCTTGCAATTGTCGCTGGCGTTGTTTTATTCGCCATCACGATTTACAATCGCCTGGTTACCGGGCGCAACCGCGTCAAGAACGCTTTTGCCCAGATCGATGTGCAGCTGACCCGCCGGTATGACCTGATTCCCAACCTGGTCGAGACCGCCAAGGGGTACATGTCACACGAGAGAGAAACGTTGGAGGCAGTGGTCAATGCGCGCAACACGGCGGTTGCCGGCCTCAAAGCCGCAGCGAAGGACCCCTCTGACCCCGCAGCCATGAAACAGCTGGCCAGTGCGGAACAGGGCCTGTCCGGTGCCTTGGGTCGGATGTTCGCCCTTTCTGAAGCATACCCCGATCTGAAGGCCAACGAGAACATGATGCAGCTTTCAGAAGAACTCACCACCACCGAAAACAAGGTCGCTTTCGCCCGTCAGGCTTTTAACGATTCGGTCATGAACTACAACACCTTGCGTGAATCTTTCCCCAACAACCTGTTGGCCGGCCAGTTCCGTTTCAGGGCCGCTGAAATGCTCGAAATTGAAGACGAGTCGAAACGCGAAGCGCCCAAGGTCAGTTTCTGAGCCTAAGAAACCTCTGATCTATTCATGAACTCGTATCTTGTGTCCAAAATGTCCAGCTTCTGCGTTGCGAATCTCGGCAACTGCTCCATGCGTTGCTCTACCTCCTGCATCCCTGCAGTCGTTCGCAATAGCCAGCTATTACGTGCGATCCGCGCCTTGAATCTGAACATTTTGAATCACATTCTACTTCGCTCAGAATAGATCAGAGGTTCCCGAAATGAATTTCTTTGAACAGCAGGACCGGGCACGCAAGCAGTCTCGCTGGCTGATCATCGTGTTCATTGTGGCCGTGCTGGCCATCGTGGCTGCAATTGATCTGCTAATTCTGCTGGTTGCAGGGGTGTCCTCGAGCGAAACTGAGGGACTTCCCCCGCTCAGCCCGCAATTGTTCGCAGACAACCTGTCCCTGCTCACAGGCGGGGCCATCGCAACCTTGCTGGTGATCAGTCTGGCCAGCCTGTTCAAGACCATGGGCCTGAGAGCCGGCGGTGGAAAAGTCGCCCGTGAGCTTGGCGGTAATTTGGTGGAATCCGCGCCGCGGGATGCCAAGCTTCGCCGGCTGCGCAATGTCGTTGAAGAAATTGCGCTTGCGTCTGGTGTACCGGTGCCTGAAATTTACGTCCTGGAACAAGAATCTGGTATCAATGCATTTGCCGCGGGTTACACACCTTCCGACGCGGCAGTGGCAGTCTCCAGGGGGGCGCTTGAAAAACTCAGCCGCGCCGAGCTACAGGGCGTGATTGCGCATGAGTTCAGTCACATCCTCAATGGTGATATGCGCATTAACATCCGCTTGATGGGGGCCTTGTTCGGTATCCTGGTGCTGGCCCTGATAGGCCGGCGCATCCTGATTCACTCGCATTTTGTTGGACGGTCGTCGCGTGATAAAAGTGGTGTAGCAGTGCTGGCCATCGCCTTTGGTCTGATGGCAGTGGGGTATATCGGCCTGTTTTTCGGCCGCTGGATCAAGGCTGCAGTATCCCGTCAAAGGGAATACCTCGCCGATGCCTCCGCTGTGCAATTCACCCGGGATCCCAACGGCATTGGCGGTGCATTGAAGAAAATAGCCGTTTACAGCGACGCCAGTTACCTTAACGTGGATACCGAGGAAGTCAGTCACATGCTGTTTGGTGATGGACGGAAAATGTCTTTTTTCTCCACGCATCCGCCTCTGGAAGACCGCATCAAAAGGATCGATCCCAGTTTTCAGCCGGACGAACTGGATCGGCTTGCAGCGAAGATCACCCGTGGCCAGATCGCTGCAGAGAAATCCACGCACCGCAAAGCGGAGCGAGAGGAAAAATCTCAACGCGGCATGTTCAACGTGGATAACATCATCGACCAGATTGGCAATCCCGACTGGGAACGGATGCTGATGGCGGCCGCCATCGCTACTTCAATTCCTGACGACATCAATCGCGCCGCGCATTCGCCTGACTGGGCTCCCGAAGTACTTTTCTACACTCTACTGGATGCGAATGCACAAGTCAGGGATCGACAATTGTTGATCATCGCCCAACTAATGGGGTCAGACAGTGAAACCCGGGTCCGTTCTCTGCTCGAAGCGGGCGGAATGGCGGGTCCGGAACAGCGCCTTCCCTTACTCGAAGTAGCATTTCCGACCCTTAAACGCCGCCCGCCGGACTTGGTAAAAAGGGTCCTCGAGACGGTCGAGGCGCTGATTCATGCCGATGGACGGATCGATGTGTTCGAGTACTTACTGGCCAGGATCATCGATCAGCACTTGTGGGAGACTTATAACCCCCACGCGGTGAGGGTTTCCGGCAGCAAGTCACTGCGCTCCTGCCGTACCGAAGCACTGCAGGTCGCTGCTGTTCTGGCCGGCCATGGTCATGCCGGCGGGGATGCTGCACAGTCAGCGTTTATGGCAGGACTGGAGGCCTTGGGCGCGGACCCCAAAACAACCATGCCCCGCCTGGAAAACTGGACGGCAGCACTCGATCAGGCACTACCGAAACTGGATCGCCTGAAGCCTGCCGAAAAAGAAAAACTGGTCCGCGCACTGATTACAGTGGTGCTTCATGACGACCATCTGGCACCCGCAGAACTGGAACTGCTGCGCGTCACCTGCGACCTCATCCACGTCCCCCTGCCCATGCTTTCGAGTACAGCTTAGAAAAAAATATCCGCTGAGGACGCAGAAGACGCTGAATATTTCTGGGTGCTTGGCTTCGATTATCGAAACCACTCTGCCTTAACTGTTCGAGTAGTCGCCTATCCTGTATATTTTCCGCTAAAGACGCCAAAGACGCTAAAAAAATCTGAGGTGCCGACTGCGATGCAGGATGCCATTACGCCATCACGGCTCTGATGTTCTGAAAGCCTGAATATGTTGTGCAGTTGATTCAGTTCGATTAAAAAAACATGCCTCAATGATGACTACTGGTGACAGTCAAGCATTTAGGCCAAATAATATTTTGCGTCTTTCGCGCCTTTAGCGGAAAAATCATCAAGCTCAATCACAACAACTACCTAAAATGGCTACCACCCACCGCTGGGTGGGAGTAAATCGCTGCCAACCCAATTCAGCATCTTCCGCGTTCTCTGCGGATAAATCAAGCAAGCAGAGTCATAAGCCAGCGGCGAATTTCTCGGCGATCATTATGACCGGGGCGTTGGTATTGCCCGATACGAGGGTGGGCATGATGGATGCGTCTACCACAGATAGGGACTGCAGGCCGTGGACATTGAGTTGCGGGTCCACCACGGCCATGTCGTCCGTGCCCATTTTGCAGGTGCCGACGGGGTGATAGATGGTTTCCGCTTTGTTACGGATAAACGCCATTATTGCTACTTCGGACCGCACGTCAGCGCCAGGGAACACTTCGTCGCCACGGTAGGGCTCAAAGGCTGCCTGGGAAAAGATTTTCCGCGCCAGAGACACACATTCCAGCAACATCTTGCGGTCGTATTCTTCGCTCATGTAATTGGGCTGAATGGCCGGCGCTGCGGTAGGGTCGGCTGATTTCAAGGTCAGGTTACCCCGGCTTTCCGGGCGCAGAGAACAGGCGTGGATGGTCATGCCGTGGCCGGGCAGAGAATTTCTGCCGTGGTTGTCGATCAGAGCCGGGACGAAGTGCATCTGGATGTCCGGCCGGTCGTCTGCCGCATGCCGGCTGACTATGAATCCTCCTGCCTCGGCGATGTTCGAGCTGCCGGGTCCATTGCGACTGAACAGGTAGCGCAGACCCACGGCGAGTTCATTCAGCTGGTCATAGGTGATGGCTTCCTTGCAGGTTCTGAGCGTGCAGATATCGAGGTGGTCTTGCAGGTTTCGCCCGACACCGGGCAGGTCGTGCTGCACGTCTATCGCAACGGCACGTAAATGGTCAGCCGGCCCGATACCGGACAACATCAGAAGTTGGGGTGAATTGATGGTGCCGCCGGCCAGAATGACATGGCCGCCCCGCGCGGTCTGGCGCTTCCCCTTTCGCTGGTACATTACTCCCGTGGCCCGGTCACCTTCCACCAGCACCTTTTCGGCCAGCGAATGGGTGTTGACTTCAAGGTTGGAACGGCTCAATGCTGGGCGCAGATAGGCAACGGCAGCGCTGCAGCGCCGTCCGTTTTTTTGGGTTACCTGGTAGTAGTCAAAACCCCTCTGGTGCAAGCCGTTGAAGTCGTCGGTTCTGTCGAAGCCTGCTTGCTCGGCCGCTTCGATGAACAACCCGGACAGGATATTGGTATGACGCAGGTTTTGCACACTGAGCGGGCCGCCGGTCCCGTGGTAATCAGAGGCGCCGTTCTCCTGGTCTTCCGATTTGATGAACCAGGGCAGAACGTTGTCAAAATCCCAGCCTTCGGCGCCGGAGTCTGCCCAGGAGTCATAATCCTTGCGGTGACCGCGGCAGTAGCACATGGCATTGATGGAACTGGAGCCGCCCAGTACTTTTCCGCGCGGCCACAAGAGCCGCCGGTCATTGAGCTCCTTTTGTGGCATCGTTTTATACGACCAGTTGACCTTGTGCAGGGCAGCCAGCTTGGCCAGACCGGCTGGCATGTGGATCAAGGGATGCCAATCCTTACCGCCGGCTTCCAGCAAGAGAACACGGTTGTTGGGGTTTTCGCTGAGACGGTTGGCCAGCACGCATCCCGCTGACCCCGCTCCGACGATGATGTAATCAAATTCCATACGGGTACGTATTGAGTAGACATGGCATCTTAACCAATCGAGGCTTACAAGCAAGTCCCTGATCAAGGCAATTAAGAAAATCCTCAGGTTGTATTTGCGGCTTTTGGTGACGCCGGATAACGCAGAACAGGGGCTACGCGCTATACTTGACGCCCCAATAAAGCAATCACGGTAACTAGGCAGTGACACTGACAAGAATGGCACTTTCCAACCCGGTTGCCGTGATCGTGGCCTGCATCCTGGTTGTCATTTTCGGCATGATCAGTCTTTTCCGCTTGCCTATCCAAATGACTCCGGATATTACGCGCCCGGAAATCACCATCATCACGCGCTGGCGTGCATCGGCGCCCAACGAAATCGAATCGGAAATCATCGAGCCCCAGGAAGATGTTCTGCGCAGCGTGCCCAGCCTGCTGAAGCTGGAATCCACCTCCAGTTACGGCCGGGGTTCGATCAACCTGGAATTTGCCATCGGCACCGACATGAACCGGGCGTTGATCGAAGTGATGAACCGTCTCAACCAGGTACCACGCTACCCGGTGGATGCCGACGAGCCGGTGATCCGGGTGGGCGGTAGCCGTTTTGCCAAGGTCATTGCCTGGTTCGCCATCAAGACTAAACCAGGCAATACGCGGCCGATTGCGAGTTACCAGGATTTTGTGGATGATACGGTGGTCACGCGGCTCGAGCGTGTACCGGGCATCTCCCAGACCGGCACATTCGGCGGGCGCCCGCATGAAGTCAGGATTACCTTTGATCCGTTCAAAGCCGCCAACATCGGGCTGGACCTCACCGGCATTGCCTCCGAACTGGGTAGCAATGCGGACGTGTCGGCAGGCTCTACCGAAGTCGGCCGGCGCCAATACACCCTGCGTTTCAGTGGCAAGTACGATATCAGTTCGCTGGGCGACTTGGTGCTGGAATGGCGGGACGGCAAGCCGATACGCCTCAATGACATCGCGCACATTGAGTTGACGATGGTGGATGCGTCCACTCAGTTGCATCAAAATGGCGCCCCGTCGCTCGCTGTAAACGTGATTCCTGAATCGGGTGTTAACGTGCTGGAGGTGATGAACGAACTCAAGTCTGTGATTGCGGACCTGGCAGAAAATGAATTGGACCGCGCCGGCTTGACCATTCAGCAGAATTATGACGAAACTGTGTACGTCAAATCTTCCATCGGTATGGTGCGCAACAACCTGCTGCTGGGCATGTCGCTGGCCATGGTGGTCTTGTGGTGGTTTTTACGCAAGTTTCGCGCCACGCTGAGCGTGGCGCTGGCCATTCCGCTGTGCTTGTTGATCGCTTTCATGGTGCTGGATTTCACCGGCAGGACATTGAATATCATTTCCATGGCGGGCCTGGCCTTTGCTACGGGCATGGTGCTCGATGCCGCCATCGTGGTAATGGAAAATATTTTCCGCCAACGCGAGGCGGGGCGTAAGGGCGAAGAAGCCGCGCTACGCGGCACCTCACAGGTGTGGGGTGCGCTGCTGGCTTCCACTGCAACTACCGTCGCTATTTTCATGCCCGTGGTGTTCCTTCGCGATGAAGCGGGACAGTTGTTCGCCGACCTGGCGGTAACCATTTCAGCGGCGGTCATTGCCTCTTTGCTGGTCGCGGTTACCGTGCTACCCACCGCGGCGGCGAATTGGGTCAAGGGCGAAGCCATCGAGGATCACCATCGCAGTTGGTGGCGCTGGGTGACCAAGCACATCATGAGCTGGACGGATACGCCACGGCGCCGCTGGACCTTCGTGGGCTTGCTTACCGGGGCTCCTTTGGTGCTTGCTCTGCTGCTGATACCGCCGGCGGACTATCTGCCCGAGGGCAAGCGGAATTTCATATTCGGCTTCATGGTAACGCCGCCGGGTATCGGCGTGGAGACCTCCAACCGTGAGCTCCTGGATGTCATTGACAAACGTCTTGAGCCGTACATGAACGGTGAAAAACCCCAGCAGATAAAGAGCTATTTCCTCGGCGCCTCGCCAGCGTTCGGTATGTTCATGGGTGGTGAAGCAGTAGACCCCGGGGATGTGGATGAACTGCTGCAGATTTTCAATTCGGAGATCCTGACCGGCTTCCCCGACACCTTTGGATTTGTTCGACGCGCGGCCGTTTTCAGCGGTGCACGTGGTCGCAATATCGACGTGGATCTTCAAGCCGACTCTTTTGAATCACTGCTGGAGGCGGGCCGGGCGGGGTTTGCTGCGATTACCGAGGCTTTACCTGGCGCCAGCGTCCGGCCTTTTCCCAGCCTGGAGTTGGCGGAACCACAACTCAGACTGATCCCGAACGACCGAAAAATTGCCGAGGTTGGCTGGAACCGGTCGCGTATGGCCGCCATCATACGTGCCATGGGGGATGGTATATTCCTGGGCGAATATTTCGACGGCAGCCGGCGTTATAATGTCATCCTGCGGGCTGAAGAGTGGTACACGCCCGAAGAACTGGCCGCCTTGCCGGTTGCTACTGCCAGTGGAGAAGTGCTGACCATCGGCGAACTCACCCGCGTTACCCGTACAGCGGGACCGTCACAGATCCTGCGCATTGACCGCAGGCGCACCCTGACGCTGCAGGTGACACCGCCACCCGGCATGGCGATGGAAGAAGCACTGGCTGTCATCAATGAGCAGGTCAAACCCGAGATTTTGCGTTTGCTGCCGAAGAACGGTTCGGTCACGCTACGCGGTACGGCTGAAGCGCTGGACGAGGCTCTTGCGAGCATGTCCGGCAGCTTCGTACTGGCGATCGTTTTGCTTTACCTGTTGATATCCGCCTTGTTCCGTTCATTCACCGATTCACTGTTGGTGATCCTGACCATCCCGATGGCGACCGTAGGCGGAATCATATCCCTGCGTCTGATGGACCTGGCTCTATTGTCTACGGGCGGGCAACAGATGGATCTGCTGACCATGATCGGCTTCGTGATCCTGCTGGGCCTGGTGGTGAATAATGCCATTTTGCTGGTGTATCGCGCCCGGGATGCCGAACGCGAAGGCTTGGGCCGGCGGGATGCGGTTGAAAATGCCATCCGCTTACGTTTGCGCCCCATCTTGATGAGCACCATGACCAGTATTTTTGGCATGCTGCCGCTGATGTTGATTCCAGGTTCAGGCACCGAACTGTATCGGGGCATGGCAGCGGTGATTGTTGGTGGTATGCTGATCAGCACGCTGTTTACCCTGTTGCTGCTTCCCAGCCTGTTACGCATGAAAGAAGAACTGAAACCTGCGATGAGTTTGGTTCCGGAAGCGAATTGAATGACGATGATGATTCAATTACCAAGAATGACAAAGGCGGGTCTCGGAATGCTTTTGCTGGTGGGATCCACACTGGCCTGGTCCCAGGCTGGCCAGCCTGCACTGGTGAAAGTGACCGAAGCCAGTATGCAGCGCATTACACCGGTTACACTGGTTCCGGGCACCGTAGTGAGCAGAAATGACGCCAGGTTGTCGGCCGAAGTGCCGGGCAGGCTCACCAGCGTGGCGGATGTGGGTACAGTGGTCCTGGCTGGGGCAACAATCGCAGAAATTGAGGACACCAGCCTGCGCCTGATGCAGGCTGAGTTGCAAGCAGAGGTACAGCGGGCAGAGGCCCGTTTGCGTTTCCTGGAAAGTGAGGAGAAACGGTTCACTCAACTGGCCGAGTCCAACCTGGCTGCGCAAGCCCAGTTGGAACAAACACGATCCGATCGCGATGTGGCCCGTGGAGACCTTGCAATAGAGCGCGCAAGGCTGGCCCAGAATGCAGATCAATTGGCCAGGACCAAGATCATGGCTCCCTTCAGCGGTGTGGTGGTGGAGCGCCTGATGACGCCGGGTGAACGAGTGACCGAAGGCAGCAAGGTCATCCGCCTGGTTGATCAGCAAAACCTGGAAGTGATCGCACGTGCGCCACTGGAATATTATCCATTCGTTCGCACGGGCCAGTTGCTCGATCTGCGGGCCGGGGAACTGACAACTTTCGGTGAGGTTCGCACGGTAGTTGCGGTCGGTGATGAGCATACCCATCAGTTCGAATTGCGGCTGGACCTGGAAGACAGCCGCTTTCCGGTTGGGCAGACATTGCGCGTGTCGATTCCCACCGCAGATTCACGCAAAGTGCTGACTGTTCCAAGGGACGCCTTGGTGTTACGCCCTGGCGGGCACAGTATTTTTATTGTTGATGCAAACAACCAGGCTCAGCAGATTCGCGTGACGGTTGGGGTGGGCCATGGGGAGGATATTGAAGTGCGTGGCGCCGTCTCGCCCGGAGACAAGGTGGTCATTCGCGGGAATGAAAGGCTGCAGCATGGACAAGCCGTCAATATCATGGACAGTTAGCCCGCATTAACAGGTCCTAACCCGCATATTGCATGAAGGATTCGGGATTCAGTGCAAAGCCAGATGCGCTCTGAACCCGAATAGGACAAACTGTACTTTGCAAACTTGAACAATTTCAGCCATAAACTTCTGAATATTATTAAATTTAACCATTTTCTGGTCCGCCTTCGTGCAATATGCGGGCTAGTGCTCCTTCAATGTGATAACTACGGGCTCAGCGAGTTTATGGCCGAGTTTACGGCTGTCTTCGGCCATCACCAATTACTACTAACATAAACGCCATATACACCATTGCTCACAACTGGCGTCACTGCAAAACCTTTGTATGACGTAGTGAAGTAAAAACTACTCAATATTCCTATGGCAGCTCCAGCAACAACATCTTCCACAAAATGTTGGTCCGCATGAACACGGCTATAAGCAACATAGGTTGCAGCAATATAAGCAGGAATTGCATATTCCAAGCCATAGCGTTTGTGCATAAAACCAGCCCCCATAAAAGCTTTTGAAGTATGCGCCGATGGGAATGAGCTGCAACAATTCCCATTGGGTCGCGTTTTGTGCGTGGCCCTCTTTAGTCCTTCAGTAACAACTTTTGCAACAATGAATGATTTAAGCAACTGTATTGTTCCCTCATGCCCTTCTTCATAGACAACCGTACTGCCTAACCCCGCTGCCAGAATCAATAGATGTAAAGCATCTCCATTCTTTTCTATTCTATCTGCCGCCAGAACAGCTTGTTGTGCCAATAGCCCAACACAAAAGAACATGGATTTAATAAAAAAACTCCACGTTATTCCTGGTTTGCGGAACATGATGTGCCAACAATACTGGATTAAAGTCGCCATTTTAGGCCAATTCCTGAGCGCAGGGCGAAAACACCGTGCCGCGGTCTCATTTCAGGGCCTTTGTGCCGTTTATAGGCCCCCTGGAGAAAAAAGTAGTTGACTTCAAAAATTCGCTATGTTTTTATCCAGAGCATGTACACGCGAAACGTCAGTGTGA
The DNA here is from genome assembly GCA_022565025.1 of Pseudomonadota bacterium. Taxonomy (GTDB): domain Bacteria; phylum Pseudomonadota; class Gammaproteobacteria; order Xanthomonadales; family SZUA-36; genus JAJRRA01. The sequence continues at coordinate 3,606 of JADFKH010000027.1, read as the reverse complement.
CTCCAGTTGCCCACCGGGTCTTCGGTGGCCTGACCGCGCGTAAGTTGAATGTGGATTACCGTGGCCTCAGTCTCCTCATTCTAGTTTCCCTAATTTTGCTTCTTATTATTGGAAGAGGTGCGGGTACAGGCTGAGGCAAAACAACAAACAAGCTGAAAAACCCGCAACAGAAATTGCGGGTTTTTTTTTACTGAGTTCATAACTGAAAATATAATGGCGAAATCATGCGCAGTGACCAGATAAAAAAAGGAACGGACCGGGCGCCGGCTCGCGCCATGCTCCGTGCGACCGGGTTGGATGACAAACAGATTTACCAGCCAATGATCGCTGTCGTGAACACCTGGTCGGATGTCACACCATGCAACATGCACCTGCGTGATCTGGCTGAACCCTTGAAGGAGGGAATACGTGCCGCCGGCGGCACGCCAATCGAGTTTGGCAGCATCGTCGTCACCGACGGCATTGCGATGGGCTCGGAGGGCATGAAATGCTCCTTGATTTCCCGCGAAGCGGTGGCTGATTCCATCGAATTGGTAACCCGGGGCCATTGCCTGGACGGAGTGGTCGCGCTGGTGGGTTGTGACAAGACCATACCGGCCGGTGCGATGGCACTGGCTCGCCTGGATATTCCCGGCATGGTGATCTACGGCGGATCCATCATGCCTGGCACTCACAACGGCATACCCATAACCATCCAGGAAGTATTTGAGGCGGTGGGCGCCCGCGCCGCCGGCAAGATCGACGATGACGAACTCAGGGCAATCGAAATGGGCGCCTGCCCCGGCGCCGGTGCCTGCGGTGGACAATTCACCGCCAACACCATGGCTCAGGCATTGACGGCGCTGGGCTTGTCGCCCATGGGTGTGAACGACATTCCGGCGGTACATCCTGCCAAGGCAGATGCCATGCGCGCTTGCGGCGAAATGGTGGTGAAGCGGGTCACCGAAGGACAAAGTGCACGCGAGATGGTCACGCATGAATCACTGCGCAATGCCGCCACGGTGGTTACCGCAACCGCCGGGTCCACCAATGCCGTGCTGCACCTGCTGGCCATCGCCCGGGAGGCCGGTGTCGACTTTAACATCGACGAATTCGATGAAATATCACGCCACACACCGATTATCGCCGACCTGAAACCGGTCGGCCGCTTCATGGCGCCCGACCTGTTCCTGGCCGGAGGCACCCGGTTGGTCATCGAAAAGCTGAGGGAAGCGGGCCGATTGACGGACACCCCGACCGTCAGCGGCAACAGCCTGTTCGAAGAAGCCTCGCAGGCCGTGGAAAGCCCGGGCCAGGAAGTGGTCGTTCCATTCGACCAACCACTGGAGACGCGCGGCGGCTTCGGCATACTCTACGGCAACATCGCCCCCGAAGGTTGTGTCGCCAAGCTGGCCGGCCATGGCGAATTCTCTTACAGCGGACCGGCACGTGTTTATGAAAGCGAGGAAGAATGCTTCCATGCAGTTCAGAACAGCGAAATCAATAAGGGCGACGTCATCGTGATCCGTAACGAAGGCCCGCGCGGCGGTCCGGGCATGCGCGAGATGTTGGCTGTGACTGCTGCCCTGGTTGGCCAGGGCCTGGGCGACGACGTCGCCTTGATGACCGATGGCCGTTTCAGCGGCGCCAGCCATGGCTTCGTGGTCGGCCACGTCGCACCGGAAGCCGCCAACGGCGGCCCCATTGCGCTGCTTCGCGATGGCGACATGATTACCATCGACGTGGACAAACGGCGTATCGACACCGATGCAGACCTCGAATCCCGACGTGCCGGATGGCAGCCTCTTAAGCCGGCCTATACATCGGGCGCACTGGCCAAGTACGCTTACCTGGTGTCTTCCGCCTCGGAAGGCGCCGTGACCTCTTTCCCCCCACCAATAACATGACCAGACAAGCAACCAGCAACCCAGGAGTAAGGAGACCCAGTCATGGCTGATTATGTACATATTTTTGACACGACCCTGCGTGACGGCGAGCAGTCACCAGGTTGTTCCATGAACATGCAGGAAAAACTGCGGGTGGCACGGGCCCTGGAAGACCTCGGTGTCGACGTGATCGAGGCCGGGTTCCCGGCAGCATCTGACGGCGACTTCGAGTCCGTGAAGGCCGTGGGTGAACTGGGCCTCAAAGCCATCATCTGCGGCCTGGCGCGCACACGCCATGGCGATATCGATGCCGTAGCCCGGTCTCTGGAAACAGCCAACAAGGGGCGTTTGCATATTTTCATCGCCACCAGCCCCATCCACCGCGAGTACAAGCTCAAGATGAGCAAACAACAGATCATCGATGAGGCCACCGGGGCCATCACGTACGGCCTGCAATTTTTTGACGATATCGAAATCACCGCCGAAGATGCGGGCCGCACGGAAATGGACTACCTGGTGGAATATTTCCAGGCCGCGCTGGAGGCGGGCGCACGGGTGCTGAATGTTCCGGACACCGTGGGTTACGTCACTCCCGGTGAAATCCGGCAACAATATGAGCACCTCAGTGATAAGCTGGACATAAAGGATTCGGTGATCCTGAGCTGCCATTGCCACGACGATTTGGGCCTGGCCGTGGCCAACAGCCTGGGTGCCATCGAAGGCGGCGCGCGCCAGGTGGAATGCACTATCAACGGCATTGGCGAGCGCGCCGGCAACTGCTCGCTGGAGGAAGTCGTGATGGCGCTGCGTACGCGGCATGACCGCTACCAGCTGGAAACCGGAATCGATACCACGAAGCTGTACCCGGCCAGCCGCGTCGTCTCAGCCGTGACCGGCTCCGTCGTGCAACCCAACAAGGCCATTGTCGGGCGCAATGCCTTCGCCCACGAGGCAGGCATCCACCAGGACGGCATGCTTAAACATGCGGAAACCTACGAGATCATGAAACCGGAAACCGTCGGCGTACCTGAAAACACCCTGGTGCTGGGCAAGCACAGCGGCCGCCATGCGTTCAATAACCGCCTTGAAATCCTGGGGTTTTCCGTCGACAAGGAACAGATGGAACAGCTGTTCGTCAAGTTCAAGCAACTGGCAGACCGCAAAAAGAGCGTCTATGACGAAGATATTGAAGCGCTGGTACTGGGCACGGAGCAGACCGGCCCATGGCATCTGGATGCCATCTCCATTCACACCGAAGTCGAGGACAGCGACCAGAGCGCCGAAGCCAGCCTGAAACTGCGCTTTGACGGAGGGGCACCGCGTATTTTCAGCGGCCGCGGCGACGGCCCGGTCAATGCCATTGTGAACGCGATCAGAAAAATAATCGACGAAGAACTGCATGTGGAGGAATTCCAGGTCAGCGCAGTTTCCAGCGGCAGCGACGCCCAGGGCCGTGCCACGGTACGTGCCACCATTGGCGCCAGCCGCTATCAGGGTACCGGAGTTTCCACGGATATCATTGAAGCCTCAGCCCAGGCCATGATCAGCATCATGAACCGGCACTACCAGCACCAGGGAAAAGCCATTACGGAGCCGCGGATTACCGCAGCCATCTAGCCCGCATATTGCATGAAGGCGGACGATTACATGACTATTCATGAACAAATTTAGTAGCTTATATCCACAATGATTAACATGCGAAAAATACAGTTTGTCCTATCCGGTTTTGCACTGCATCTGG